>CAMPJM010000300.1 GCA_946886805.1 uncultured Flammeovirgaceae bacterium
GGAATATATTTTAGAGCAATAAGAACATCGTACAACATAGCAATTAAAGAGAAACTGGTAACGCAGGATCAATATCCTTTCAGGGAATATACAATAAAGACCGCCAAAGGAAAGGCTAAATTTGCCCTACCAAAAGAAGATATGCTTGCTATCAAAAATTTTGAAACTGAAAAAGGAACACGGTTAAGGGATTCACAAAACTGGTTTGTCCTCTCCTACTTGTGCCGTGGAATGAATTTTGGCGATATGTGTAGGCTAAAGTGGGAGAAGAACATCTTAGGCGATAGAATCTCATACATTAGGGGAAAGACTGAAAGAACTGAAGCAGTAGAGGAGTTATTAAGTATTAAAATTACTGATTCAATAGCGGAAATACTTGCTGAATACAGTAACAATGATCCCTACATATTACCAGTCCTGAAAGAAGGATTAACAGAAAAGCAAGAAAAACACAAGATTCAAGGCAAGTTGAAGTGGATCAATAAGGATCTACGGCATATAGCAACCGAACTCGGATTAGAAAATGCTGGTAAGCTTATTTTTTACGTAGCCAGACATACCTACGCTACTATTTTAAATGAATCGGGAGTAAATTTATTAGAGATATCCGAATCTCTTGGCCATGGCAGCCTAAAAACTACTGAAGCCTATTTACATAGCATCGGAAGTAGGCTGGATAGAAATGATGAGTATTTGCTATAGTTCTAAATCGCAGATGACTACAGGTCTAAAAATCAGAAACAATTATAATTTCAAGCTCTAACACCTTTCCGGATTTTTAGGGTTGAAGACGTTTTTATTTCACATTTTACTTATACAACAAAATAGGCCCAGGTGGGCCCACCAAAAGCCTCTTTACGTAACGTGAAGGGGCTTTTTTAATATTTCTAACCAAATTTCTAACCATTAAGAGGTCAAAAGTTTCGGATTTAATTTAATCAATAATTGTTCGATCCCTTTCGTTTTTTTTGAGTAAAGGAAGAGTTCAAGCTGAATTTTTGGAATAGGTTGGTGCTATTCTACACTATCCGCTACCAATGATTCGTCTACATTCAAATCTACACTCTCTTCCATAGATACACTTTTTGTAAATTCGGCTTTGACAGAGCCATGCCTTTGGCGTAGTCGAATCAATTATTTGTTAATATAAAAGTTTCCAAAATAACATTTCCCGTAAATGATGAATTTGAAAATCAGTTTATGGATTTCCTGCTTTCTATATGATCTGGATAGAACAGACACTGATGGGATAAGTTAAAGGAATTCATATTGCATGTCAGAAATATGGTGCCAAAACAAAGAATTGCATTTTCTTGATTTGTTCGCCAATTTTTCCCGCTTGATTCACAAAAACTGATGAATACCTTAAATCAAAATCAGCTTAGCCTTACCAGCCCAATGCACTTAAAGAACCTGAGCCTTCTGCGGATTACGTTCCATAAATATTTGGAGGTGGAAGGATAACTTTCACCTTTTTCGCTCTTATAGTATTGACAGACTTAAATCCGGGATTATTGAAGGCCCCGCGTGTTTTGAGTAGGATGGTGAAAAAACACGCCTAACCTGAAGTGAAAGGCCCAATCCAGGCAATTAAAGGATTATTTTTTTGATTGCTTCTCATCAACCGATTGGTAATTGATGATGAAGCAGGATATAGGGGAATATTTACCCAAGCAGAAGCTCATATCCAAGATAAAATAGAAATTTTTTTTTCAATTATAAACCCCTATAGCTATGAAAAGCCTAATGTTAATGATTGCCGGATTTGCCATTACAACCTACACATTTGCTCAGAGTACAAGTTACGCGTCCCTGGCCGAACAAGCCCAGGAAAAGCTGCACGATGATTTCAGATCGTCAAGCGGTTCGTATTATATTGAAAATAACGGTACAAGCAACACTTACTTCCATTATTGGTGGAATGCACATGCGCTCGATGTGTTGGTGGACGGTTACCTAAGGACCAATGATAACAAGTACCTCACGAGGATAAACACTCTGGTCAGCAACTGGAGCAATAACAATGGGGGAACCATCTACAAAGATTTCTATGATGATATGGAATGGTTTGCTCTTTCGTTATTCAGGGTTTATGAGTCAACTGGAAACACTGATTTTCTAAACATCTCTACCTCAATTTGGGACGATATAAAGACAGGCAAGAATGGCCAACAGGGAGGTGGCATAGCCTGGAAAAAGGACCAGCTCGACTACAAAAATGTGGCCGCCAACGCTCCTGCAATTATTTACGCGTGCAGAAGGCATCAGATGTGGGGGCACAGTTGGGAACTTGACCTCGCCAACGAACTTTACACTTGGCTGAAAAGCACGCTGGTAACCCCAGACGGAAGGGTGCGCGATGGGATCAACCGGGAAGGAAACGGCTTAGTTGATGACTGGCAGTTTACCTACAATTACGGCGTGTTCGTGGGGGCGGCACTGGAAATGTACCAATCTACCGGAAACACCTCTTATCTTAATGACGCGATAACTTCCGCAGACTATGCCATACAACACGCAGGCCTCACCACCAACGGTATATTTAAGAATGAGGGAGACAGGGACGCTGGCTTATTTAAAGGAATATTGGTAAGGTACCTCACTTTATTGTCAGAAGAGACTGCGGTTTCTTCCGCAAAAAGGGATTATTACAAGGACATTCTTGAAGATCAGGCCGAGTCGATTGCAACCGTAGGGTTTAACAATAATTCGAAACTGATAGGGCTTGATTGGGCACAGACCGCAGGTACTTCCACTTGGATGTCCGCACAACTCAGCGGTATCATGATGCTGGAAATGGCCGCGAATCTCGGATTTAACATTCCTCAGACTTCCGGTGTCGTCACGCTTTTCGAAGGCTGTAACTACGGTGGATATGCAATATCGTTGGCTGCTGGCAGCTATAGTTTGGACCAGTTGGAGGCAATGGGTGTGATAAACGACGATATTTCTTCCATTGAAGTCCAGAACGGTTTTGAAGCTGTTTTATATCAACACCATGACTTTAGCGGAAATGTACTTGTAAAATCAGCATCGGATGATTGCCTCGTCAACGATAATTTCAATGACGACGTCAGTTCGCTGGTGGTTTCCCAAAGCAGCTCAAATTCTGCTGAAAGCTTGAGCAACAATGGAAACCTTCAAGAAAATAGCATTTTTCCTAACCCTGTGAAAAGAGGCAGCGATTTGCGAATTCATTTGGAAAGTCCGCAGCTTCAATCAGAAGTGCGGTTGTTGGATTTTATGGGAAACCTGATTTATCATGTTCCTGAAACCTCGGGTTCTGAAGTTGTAATTTCCACAGGGACAATGCTATCTGGCACCTATTTACTCCAAGTTATTGCCGAAGGTCAGGTGAAGGCAAAGAAAGTGATCATAAACTAAAGGCTCAACATTTAGGACCTACTCCGAGCTTAAAATGTTTTAAAATAAGAAAAGCCTGCGCTCGTTCAAATGCAGGCTTTTTTGGTAGTTTTAAAGTCGTTAAAAACACCCTTTGAGGTGAAAAACTCCTAGAAGTTTACTTCTCGATATCCAAATAGTCTTTCAACCTGCCATCGCTATCATACATCTTAAGGTTTAAAGTATTACGAAAGATATTAACTGTAAAATAATGATGTCCTCTATAGGTTTTGGCACTAAACCAAGCTCTTGAAGGAGCAAAATCTTCCAAGTTTCCTCCTCCTCCACCACCCTGCACATAAATGACACCGTTCTGAGTATTTACCATTCCTTCTTTTATGGGCAATGTGCGTTGATATGTATGCAGATGGCCAAATAAAACCATATCTACCTCATATTTTTCGTATAAGGGAGCGATTTTCCTGATATCAAGATCTCCCAGTGTTCCACTTCCCTTCCAGGAATCGCCATAGTCATCTTCATCTGCAGAATAAGGTGCGTGATGGTGAGCCACAAATTTCCAGGTGGCGGTAGAATTTTTCAGCTTTTCTTCTAACCACAAATATTGCTTGCCTCCTGGTTTAAAATCCTCCTTTTCATTGCTGTTCAGCATAAAGAATTCAGCATTTCCATATCGAAAATTATAATAGCTCTCATTGCCGGGTAGCGCATGGTATTTTTTATACCAGAAAAGGTCATCTTCACCGTTTCCGGGAACGGGAAATATAGGAACCCTGCTGGTTAGCTGGGTAATCCCGGCGAAAAATTCATAATTCCATTCGAATTTATGATCCGCTTTCCCACCATCCGTCATGTCGCCAACATGAAGCAAAAAATTTGGACGCTCTTCCCAAATCTGCTTTGCTATCCTGTTGTTGATGTGCGGCCGGGCTTCTGTGTCGCCCGATACGGCAAAAGAAAAAGGTGCTGTTTTTGCTACTGCCGTCTGAAAAGTAAGTACTCCTGACTCTATGGAGGTTCCGTCTGCGGCAACAGCCCTAACATTATAGAAATAAGTAGTGCCCCGTTTCAGATTATCCAACATTACTTCATGAATATAATCTTCCTGCTTTTCTCCCTTTTCAATAGGGATCTTCAAGGTACTTACTTCTATTTTCTTATCTAGGGGTACAGATTCGCCATATTCAATAAAAGCACTGGCTGGGCGATCTGTTTCCCATAAAATCCGCATACTATTTTGGGTCGCATAATTTAGATAAGGGCCTGCATTGAAATGAAATAAATCAGGATAAAGCTTCCCTTCCACAACCAAATTCTTAAAAGCTGTAAAATTTTGATTTACCCCATCAAAATCCAATGCTTTATCATAAATCCTAAGGTTCTTTAACAAATTTCCAAGTTCCATATAGGGTTCATTTTTCATATACGCCGCAACTTCCAGCTCATATTCATCTGCCGGGTATTGCTCTCGTGTACCAGCATTCATTTTATTTACAAGTTCACCGTTCAGGTACAAAGCCATGTCTTTACCATCGAACACCGCCACTATGTACATCCAATAGCTTTTCCAGCCCCTTTTTGCAATAGAATGGCTGACAATATCCGAAAAAGGGGATTCTTTTGTTTTTAAAGCAAATACTATTTCTTTATCATAGTATCCCAGCAACCAGGATGGCTCTTGAGCGCCATTTTTACTTTTTACAGTCACCAGTGCACCTATGGGTTGGTTTACGTGGTTGACCATCCACATTTCAATGGTAAAAGGCCCGGAAGGAAGCTTCTTTGATTCCAGGAAATTGAGAATTCTTTCTGTTGGCTCTTCTCCGTAAAATAACAAGGGAAAGCTGGCGTGATTCACGGGTTGAATTGGCGTGGCCGGCGCTTTGATCCTGGGTCCGGGATAATTCTCAGCTTTATTTTCTAAAACGTAATCAGGCCAGAACCACCAGTCACCTACTGGCGTGATAGTTTCCCGGCCCTTGCCTTCCGTTATTAGAAGGCAGTTCAAAAAGAGGACTAATATAGAGTAATATTTCATGTGTAAACGTTTATTTCCAATAGCAACAGACAATCGCATGATCATGTGATGGCAATATTTTGACCCTTAAAGAGAGAGCGTTTAATGGTCTGATGTTCTGAGGATTTCTATCAACTTTACTTAATTCACACAACGGGTTATTTTATTTAGAAAACTCAAGAGAATCCATTATTGCATTGTCCAAACCCAAAATTTTAATAGTGGCCTTTTTCCCTGTTATATGAAATCGGGCGA
>CAMPJM010000301.1 GCA_946886805.1 uncultured Flammeovirgaceae bacterium
AAGCCTTTTATACTGGTTTTTAACCACTCCTGAAAATTGAATTGCCATAATATTTTAACCTTTGTACTTTAACCCGAAGTATGCATTAGAATATCTATTCCGAAGCAAAATAGCTGCAAATCAGTCGCTTTGCTAATTTTCATCCTGTAACCATAGCGGTGCTATGCTTTTCGGATGAAAATTCCTGATTTATTGCTATTTTACTTCTCATCACAATTTCTAATGCATAATCCGGGTTTAACGGAGTTAGAAATATGCCACACCTTAATCGGCATAGAATTTGTCTCTCTAGTTCCAGTTAAATTAAATCGATTTTTTGGAGTAATTTAAACTCTTATTGCTTCAAAGTGTCAGGTAAACCAATTAAATAATTATTAAAAACTACCCGTCGTGTGAATTAAGAAACAATGATAAAAATTATTGAAAATTAGACATTTAAACCCTCTCTCTTTAGGAGAGGGCAAGAACTTGCCCCGAAGAATTTCGGGGGTGAGGTTAAAAATACTAATTTTCAATGGTTTTTAATCGTCAAACTTAATTTTACACAACGGATTAAAAACTACTCATTTTTATGCTTCAGTTGATTAAAACTATTTCCTTAGCTTTTTCCATCACGGTTCTGAGCTATAATTTATCATTCGCACAGTCAGATGTTTACAAATATTCGATTGACCTTAATAATCCTGTAAATGACCTGCTTAAAGTAACACTCCAAACTCCTGAAATAACTGAAAACACAGTCAAATTCTACATGCCGGAGATAATCCCTGGAACTTACAGAGAAAGTGACTACGGCCAATTTGTGTCAGACTTAAAAGCTTTTGATAAAAAAGGACGCGAACTAAGTGTGACCAAGATCGACACCAATTCCTGGAAAATAGAAAAGGCCGACAAAATGGTAAGCCTAACCTATATGGTCGAAGATATTTTCGACACTGAGCAGGAAAACCAGGTTTATATGATGTCTGCAACAAATATAGAAGCCAGCAAAAATTTTGTAATCCATACACCGGGATTTTTCGGCTATTTCGAAAATAAAAAAGAGCAGCCTTTTGAAATCACTATCCATAAACCAGAGAACTTTTATGGAAGCACTGGCTTAATTCCTGTGTCAACTTCTGAAACTACGGATGTTTATAAAACGGGTGATTATGACTTATTGGTTGACTCCCCAATGATGTACAACGTTCCTGATACAACCATTATCGAAGTGGGAAATGCTGAAGTCTTAGTTTCTGTATATTCGCCAGGCAAATTGGTTACTTCTGAGTTTCTTGCCGAAAATTTTGAAAAGCTACTACAGGCGACGGCAAAATATCTGGATGGCAAACTCCCCGTCGAAAAATATGCTTTCATTCTTTATTTCGCTGATCCGGAAAACGCAAACCCGCGTCAAGGGGCATTAGAACATAGTTATTCGAGCTTCTATTATATTTCCGATACTCCGCAGGAGCAAATAATTTCGCTAATGGTGGACATTGCTGCTCATGAGTTTTTTCATATCGTCACTCCTCTTACTGTTCATTCGGAAGAAATAGCCAATTTCAATTTTAACGAACCTGATCTTTCAAAACACCTGTGGTTATATGAAGGAGCTACAGAATATTTTTCTGACCATGTTCAAGTAAAATACGATCTTATCCCAGAAACCACTTTTCTCGACAAGTTGGCGACAAAAATAAATCTCTCCACTACTAATTACAATGACAATTTGCCCTTCACGGAACTTAGTAAAAAAGCTGCAGGCGAGCATAGTGACCAGTATGGGAATGTTTATGAAAAAGGCGCATTAATAGCTGCGATGCTTGATCTGAAACTTTTGGAATTATCTGAAGGAAAAATGAGCCTTCAAGATTTATTGCAGCAGCTAAGTGAAAAATATGGTAAAGATCAGCCTTTTGAGGACGATGAACTTTTTGAAGTTATAACTGAAATGACATATCCTGAAATTGGCGAATTCTTGAATACTTATGTAGCGGGATCCAAAAGCATTCCTTATTCCGATATTCTTGCCAAAGCAGGAATTGATTATATAAAAGAAGAAGACAAAAAGGTAGCAAGTTTGGGCCAGGTTCAACTAGGATACAATGCTGAAAAAGCGGCATTGGAAGTTGCCAGTATAGAATCTATGAACACATTCGGTCAGCAAATCGGCTACAAAGAAGGGGATTTGTTACTGTCACTTCAAGGACATGAGCTTGTAATTACCAGCGCAAGCAAAATTTTGGAAGAGTATGCCAATAACACTGAAGAAGGGGATACGGTGACTGTGGTTGTAGAAAGAATAGATGAAACTGGAAAAGCTAAGAAAATGACCCTCACTGCGCCTGCGGTACTGGTTGATAAAAAGGGAGAAGTAAGGCTACAGTTAGCAGAAAATGCAAGTTATGAGCAATTGAAGCTTAGGAATCAATGGCTAAAGGCAAATCCTGTTACTGCAAGACCTGAAGACGTAGCATCTGTTGATGCAGTAATAAATACTTTATATGACGTTATTTCAGGACCTGCCGGTGAAAGAAACTGGGAGAGATTTTATTCCTTATTTAAGCCAGATGCAACTATGTCAGCATTTTACAAATCTCAGACTGGCGGCACCCAATACGCTACCATGACTCCCGAAAAGTATAAGGAACAAAATGATCCATTCTTTTCTAAAAATGGGTTTTGGGAAGAGGAAATTGGGAGAGAGGAAAATAGATTTGGAGAATTAGCGCACGTATTTAGTGCTTATGCCTCAAAATTAACGGAAGGAGGCGAGCCCGAGCAAAAAGGGATCAACAGTATTCAACTGGTTTATGATCAGAATAGGTGGTGGATTGCGAGTTTAATCTGGAATGCGGAATCAGATGAGAATAAAATACCGGATTCCTTACTAGGAAAATAAAATATAAAAATTATTTTTTGGGTGGTATAAGGGCTTAAATTGTAGCTTTTATACCACTTTTTTGTTTTTATGTAACGATTCATTTTAACTTTTCTAATATTTTTTCACTGACCCACCTTTCTCCGTTTTAAGTTATCTTCTATATCTCTTTGTATCTTGAAATGTAAGTTTGAAGGATTATTTCTCAATGCCCCGGGTTTTGGTTTTCGATACTTTTGTATTGTATAAAACCTTATTTAACAAATCATTAAAATGAATCATCCTTATATTTCTTTGCTCAAAACCGCATGGAAATTTGCTGGCCTGGAGCGGAAACGATACCTCCTCATATATTTCATGTTTATTGGCTCCAACATTGTTGTGGCATTACATCCTCTTTTGTATGGTTGGTATGTAGATTCCTTACAAATAGAAGGCACTGAAATTTTGTCTTATACCTGGTTATTTGCAGCAGGATATCTCGGCTTAAAGCTATTGGAATGGGCTTTTCATGGCCCAGCACGGGTAATGGAAAGAAAACTTGCCTTTGATGTAAGTAAAAATTTTTTAGATGAGCTGTATCATCAAATCCTTCACCTTCCTGTAAAATGGCATAAAGATAATCACAGTGGCTCCACCATAAGCAGAATTCAAAAAGCGTATACTGCCTTGAAAGAATTTTTCCAAAACGGCTTTGTCTATGTTCAGGTCCTGGGAAAATTTATCTTTTCACTCGGGGCTATGTGTTTTTTCAGCCCTTTATTTGGGTTCATAGGGGTCTTAATTGGCATTTTTACTGTTTGGGTAATTTTCCAGTTTGATAAAAAATTCGTTACTCATTTGAAGGAGTGCAATGAAAGGGAACATGAAGTTTCATCAAATCTCTTTGATAGCTTATCCAATATTATAACTGTAATCACCTTACGATTGGAAAAAAGCATGCAGTCAAGCCTGATTCAAAAGATTGGAAATGTATTCCCTCCTTTTAAGAAACAGATCACTATTAATGAATGGAAATGGTTCATAGCGAGTATTTTGGTTGCATTTGTTTACATTATAGTGGTTATAGGGTATGTTTATCAACATTACACACCAGGCCAGACTTTCCTTATTGGCGGTTTGGTAACGCTTCTTGCCTATGTGACGCAATTCACCAGCGTGTTTTATGACGTGGCCGCACACTATACAAGAATAGTTCAATTTAATACTGATGTGCAAGCTGCGGCCCCACTTACAGAAATATATGAGCAACATCATAGGCCAGAAACTGCTATTGCTATGCCTCAAATCTGGAAATCAATAGATTTAAAGAAAGTATACTTTTCACACAATCCCTTCCAAAGAAACAACGCTTCAGGATTGCATGATTTGAATATTAGGATAAACAGGGGTGAACGGATTGCTTTAATTGGAGAAAGTGGCAGTGGGAAGAGTACATTGCTTGCGTTGTTGAGAGGTTTATATACGCCGGAAGCAGGATCTGTTTTAAAGGTAGATGAGAATGCCGGTTTTGAATTTGGTATGCTTTCAAATACGGTCACGCTTTTTCCGCAGGAGCCTGAAATATTTGAAAATACAATAAAATATAATATTACCCTTGGCCTTCCATTTACTGATGCTGAAATTGCGGATGCTTGTGATGCTGCCCATTTCACGGAAGTAATAAAGCAACTTCCTAATGGCCTAGACTCCGAAATAAAGGAAAAAGGCGTAAATTTATCAGGCGGCCAAAAACAAAGGCTGGCATTAGCAAGGGGAATATTGGCAGCTAAAAGTAGCCAGATTGTTTGTCTGGATGAACCAACCAGTAGCGTTGACCCGAGAACTGAAGTACAGATCTACAAAAAAATGTTTGAATCATTTTCAGATAAAGCGGTTATTTCCTCTTTACATAGGCTGCACTTGTTGACCTCCTTTAACTATATTTATATTATGGACAAAGGAAAAATTATTGATGAAGGGACTTTCCAGCAATTGAGGAGCTTCAGTCCTATTTTTAATGAACTTTGGCTCCATCAGGAAGCAAAAGAAATTGCATTGGCGTCTTAAGTTGGCGGTTGTAACTTTGGTATTTTGGGAAATTAGTTAAGAAGTAAAATTCTCTCGGCTTAGACCGGGCTAATATGGGATCCAGCGGAAATGCTGTGACGGGTAATGTCAAGTGCTTTTATTGTTGAAAACAAGCGTGTCAAATCATATATAAAGTAAAAAGGTTTCTATACGGAGAAGGTGCTTCTATTTATAATCTACTTTAGTTTCGCTGCATCCCGTTTTGTCACAATTTTTGCTTCAAAAGGCAAAAATTCCGCCAAAACTACATTCTGCTTTTTATTAACCACGGGTTGAAACCCGTGGCTATAAACATTTGACCCCGCTGGGGTCTGAGGGCAGCAAGTTTAAGGTTCTGAAATGGAAAACATTAATCCAGCTTTTAACAACGCTGAGGAGACTAATACACCTCAAAACTCATTAGATTAACATGCGAAACTTGAGTTATCTACTTTAGAAATCATTCTACTGGTACAGTTTTGCTGCGAGCATTTTCAAAGGCCGAAAAGCGAAGCCTCGGCTGTTATTTGTAAGGGATCCCGGAACAGGTCCGGGAACGTGTGTTGAACGTGTGTTATGGATTGTTTCTTCAGGTATTTAAGCCTCCGTAGAAATTACCTGATCCCGAATTAGGAGCTCGGTCTTTTTGAATTAATTTTAATGTTTACTGCAAGGGTTTTAGGTTAGATTAAGGTCAGAATAGAATACAAACA
>CAMPJM010000302.1 GCA_946886805.1 uncultured Flammeovirgaceae bacterium
AAAAGAACCTTACTAATTTATAATAAAGTTCTTTTGCTTTTAGCTTTTAAACAATAACGGAAATATTTTTGTTTAATTCCAGCTTTTATTGATTTGAAATTGACAGCTTATTGTCACCGATAATTTTAATAAAACAACTAAAATTAAACCATGACCCGTTGTGCGAATTCGATTTTAACAGTCTAAAATCCTTGAAAATGAAGCTTTTATTTAACCTCACCCTCTCCCAAATTGAATGGGTTTAGGTGGTCTGGTTTTCAATGATCCTTATTGGTGTCACTTAATTAGCGCAAGGGGTACTTTTAAATTTAATTTATGCTTCAGCGTTTTTGTCAGCTTTAGGTAATAAAACTTTTCTTGATAATCTATATTTTCCTGTTTTCTTATCAACTTCAACCAATTTTACCTTAATTTCTTCACCCACTTCTAAAACACCTTCCATGTTTTCGATTCTTTCCCACTTAATCTCTGAAATGTGAAGTAAACCGTCTTTCCCAGGCATAAATTCTACAAAAGCACCAAATGGCATGATAGATTTTACTTTCCCTTCGTAAACCTCACCTACTTCCGGTAATGCTACGATGTTCTTTATTCTTCTTACAGCATCATCCATTGCTTGCTGATTTACTGCAAAAATATGGACCAGTCCGTTGTTGGCAACTTCTTCAATAATTACGGTTGCACCCGTTTCTTTCTGGATTTCCTGCACTATTTTACCACCTGGTCCAATTACCGCACCGATCATATCTTTATTGATCTTGATGGTGTATGAACGTGGAGTATGAGGTTTGTAATCCGACCTTGGTTCTGCCAATGTTTTTGACATTTCCTGTAAGATATGTAACCTGCCTTCTTTTGCCTGATGCAGTGCTTCTTTTAAAATGTCATAAGAAAGCCCTTCTACCTTCATATCCATTTGGCAGGCTGTTATTCCTTTTGAAGTACCCGTAACTTTAAAGTCCATATCACCAAGGTGGTCCTCATCGCCAAGAATATCAGATAAAATAGCATATTTACCAGTTTTACTGTCTGAAATCATACCCATTGCAATGCCGGAAACCGGTGCTGAGATTTGAATTCCTGAATCCATAAGGGCTAATGTACCCGCACAAACTGTTGCCATAGAGGAAGAACCATTTGATTCCAGGATATCTGATACAATTCTGATAGTGTAGGGGTTGTTTTCGTCTGTAGGAATCACTGGCTTCAATGCTCTCATCGCCAAATTACCATGACCAACTTCCCTTCTTCCCGGTCCTCTGTTTGGTTTTACCTCACCAGTAGAAAATCCTGGGAAATTGTAATGAAGGATGAATTTTTTAGTACCCGATGTCATGGCACTATCAATCATTTGTTCATCAAGTTTAGTTCCTAAAGTAACAGTCGTAAGTGATTGAGTTTCACCTCTTGTGAAAACAGCAGAACCATGAGCAGATGGTAAATAATCCACTTCTGACCAAATAGGTCTGATTTCAGTTGTTTTACGCCCATCTAACCTTATTTTTTCTTCTAAAACCAGATTTCTTGCAGCTTCCTTTTTTATAGCGCTAAAAAACCTGTCAAGCATAGTCAAGTCAAGTGCATGATCTTCAGGTAATTCGGACATATATTCGTCCTTAATGCTGTTAAATGCTTTTTGCCTTTCTTCCTTAACGGTATGTTGAAGTTTTGCAGCATCGAAATACCTTTGGTAGTATTTTTTATGTAAAGTTTCTTTTAAATCAAGATCATTAACTTCATGGCTATATTCTCTTTTTACAGTTTTTCCAACCGCTTCAGCCAATTCAATCTGTGCCTGACATTGTTCTTTTATTGCATCGTGAGCAATTTTCATTGCCTCTAGCATTTCCTCTTCCTGCACCTCTTTCATCTCACCTTCTACCATCAATATATTATCGATAGAGGCACCTACTAATAAATCAATATCAGCTTCTTTTAATTGTGAGGCTGTAGGGTTAATTACCCACGCATTGTTTATTCGGGCTACCCTTACTTCAGAGATCGGACCGTTAAAAGGAATGTCCGAAACTGCCAAAGCGGCTGAGGCTGCAAGTGCTGCTAAAGCATCTGGTTGTGCATCCTGATCGGCAGAAATTAATGCGATATTTATTTGGGTATCTGCATGGTAATCATCGGGAAATATTGGACGAATTACTCTGTCCACTAATCTGCTTATTAAGATTTCATAGTCAGAAAGTCTTCCTTCCCTTTTTAGAAAGCCTCCAGGTATCTTTCCTGCTGCGGCAAATTTTTCCTGATAATCTACGGATAACGGAAGGAAATCAACCCCTTCTTTAGCTTCTGTTTTTGACACTACTGTGGCTAACAGCATAGTATCTCCTAATCTAACAACAACAGCACCATCGGCTTGCTTGGCAAGCTTCCCTGTTTCTATTGTTATTTCACGGCCATCTTTTAATTTTATTGATTTTTTAACAACGTTGGGTAGCATAAATTTTTTTCAACAGTTTAAATAATTGTATTGATAAGCTAAGCTTACCGAATGTCACAGATATGAAAAAGTGCAACAAGGAATGGAATGAAAAGGGGAAAGTCAGAAACTTTCCCCCTAATAAAAATATTATCTTCTTAGATTTAATTCTGCAATAATCGCCCTATATCTCTCGATATCTCTTTTTACCAGATAATCAAGTAAACTTCTTCTTTTACCTACTAATTTTAAAAGGCCTAATTCTGTAGAGTGGTCTTTTTTGTTCTTTTTTAAATGCTCAGTGAGGCTAGTGATGCGGTAGGTAAAAAGTGCAATCTGAGATTCAGGCGAGCCTGTATCTGTTTTTGACTTTAACCGACCATGATTTTCAAACAACTCTTGTTTCTTCTCTTTTGATAAATACATGCTTAGTTAATTTATTTGTTTAAAACAAATGCAAAAGTAAGGTAACAATAGATTATTAGCAAGATATATCTATTTTATTGTCCTAATTATTCAATAAAATACTTCTAAAGCTTAACGCAGGAACCTAGTTAAATAGATTTTGAAATCTGATCTTAACCTTATCTATCATTACCTTATAAAAATCTGATTCAAAAACCCTTATGTCGTTCCTGGCTTGTTGTAGAAAAAACAAACCGAAAGGTAGCAGAATTATATTTGCAACCCATGTAGCAAAAACCGGCTCAATGATCCCCTCTTTGCCCCATTTCTCTCCTGTCATCGACAATACATATGATATAATGAAAAAGCACACGGAAATAATTACCGGAACCCCTAAGCCTCCTTTTTTGATAATTGCTCCTAAAGGGGCTCCAATTAAAAACATGATAATACAAGCCACCGCCTGCGAGAATTTCTTGTTCTTCTCTATAATATACGTGTTAATTTCCTTATTGATGTTCTGCATACGAGTGGCCTGCATACTCACATTATTTTTGACATAACGTGCCTGACTTACTGCCTGACCCACTACTTTTTGCTCTACACCCGTTTTATGAAAAGCACTATCATAATTAGCCCACACAGTAGAATCATAATGCAACTTTTGACGATATAACGAATCAACTAAAGCAAGTTTATTATATGAAAACTCATCAAAAGCAAGCAGGATGGAGTCAGCTACGAGGTTTTTGGTAAACAAACCGTACTGTGGCACATCCGCTTCCGAGGCATCTGGCATCGAACTTAAGAGGCTTTTGTTGCTTGGTATAGCCTGTTTGTCAGTGCCTTTTTCAAGATTTATGGTGATCTCTTCTTGAAGTTTGTTCGGCTTTTTAACAACAGGGTGCTTTTTCCTTTTTGCTTGGGTGCTTTCCTTTCTTTCTTTGTCTTTTTTGGATTGGGAAGTCTTGGTATTGTTCGGTACTTTTTTCTTATCGGCTATATCAGGCCGAATGTGATTGAGCACTTCATTAACTTTCTTTGGGATTAACTCTTCAGGTACCTCTATCTCATTTTTAAGATGGTACGTAAAGTACCTGTCCAAATTCGAAAACATCTCATACTTTATCCTTATTGATTCCTGCTTCATGGAATCAATATCATCCGTTAATTCCGTAGCATTCAACATTAATCTGTTGTTTGCAAAAAGTTCTTTTTTTGTTTCTTTCAATCCAAAAGAGGCAAGGCTTAGCACTATTTTACTTTCATCAAAAGAGTTTCTGTGGAAATCTTCAATAGTGTTTTTGCCAACTCTGCTTCCTTTTGATTCCAACTCAGAATAGCTGTTGCCGTTAAAAAGCTTCAGCATTAGGTAGGAATTGTTATGAATAGTTGTCATTTTTCCGGAGTCAGCCAAAATAACCTTTGTATTGCCTTGCCCGGCCGTATGGTCGTAAATTATTAAATCTCCCAGTGTTTCTCCATCGGGAAACTTTTTGTTGACTTTTATACTATAGTTGGGTATGCCGTTATAAAAAGCTCCTTCCTTTAGGTCTAGAGAAGGTTTGGTTTGCTTGATATCATAAAGCAAACTATAAGCATTCAAATTTGCTTTGGGAACAATATAATTATTGGAGAAAAATGCCAGTACAGACAGGAAACAAACAAAAACAAAAAGAGGAAGTAAAATTCTGACAAGGGAAATGCCGGAACTTTTAATTGCAGTGAGCTCAAAATGCTCCCCCAGATTACCGAAAGTCATTAAAGAAGACAGAAGAACAGCAAGAGGCAAAGCCACCGGGGTCATATTAATGCTGAAATACATCAACAGTTCAGCAAAAACGTTAAATCCCAAATCCTTACCGACAAACTCTTCAAAATACTTGAGCATGTATTGGGTAAGCAATATAAATACTACTACCAGAAAGGTAAGGATAAAAGGACCTATAAAGGATTGTAATATTAATTTATCTAATTTCTTCATTATTGTTACTTAGCCTGATACCCGGTTGTTTATTGGCAGACGTTCCAACCTGCAAATTTCAAAATAGGGGCATTGATATCAAAGTGAAATGTAACAATAATTATGCTAAGGTTTAGCCGCCAACAATTTCTTTTAAATTATGTACCAGGCTTTCCCAGACATCTTGAAGTTCTTCTACATCATCTGATTCGGAATAATCCGTGACGGTAAGAAATACAGATTGCGTTAAATCATTCATATCTAACTTTAATTCAACATAAGAGGGATCTTCGTCAGGTTCCTCCTCATACGAAGAGCCTCCGTTTTCTGGCAAAAATTCAAATTTGATAAAACTGTTAGTTCTCTGTGAGGCGACTTTAGCTCTATGGTCTTCACCATCCCATTGAAAATTGAAAATCTTATCCTCATTTATAGTCACGTCTTCTGCAAACCACTGTGAAAGACCACTGGCAGAATTGAGATAGGGATATAGCATCTTTTTTGAAGCATTTATCTCAAATTCAGTCTGAAATTTATATTTGCTCATCATCCTTTATTTAGTTGTATTTATAACATTTCTTTTTCCTCTGCGCAGGTCAAAACTAGCAATATATAATATAAAGTAAGGGGAATAGCATACCAATATGCTCCCATAACTTTTATATTTTAGGCGTCAATAAAACTATAAAAGGTTTTGGTTATGAATTTATATGCTGTATTATAATTCCTAATATTTTGGATCAATATATTATATTTTTTTTAATTCACCAATAAAATCTTTAATCTAATTGTTGGATTATAATTATCAAACTTCGTATG
>CAMPJM010000303.1 GCA_946886805.1 uncultured Flammeovirgaceae bacterium
TAACCTCATTAGGCGAGGTAGTTGTAACAGGTTATGGTACACAAAAGAAAGAATCGATAACCGGAGCTATATCTACCATTTCCAGCGAAGATATACAAAGGGTGCGAGGAGGCGCTACCGTAAGCTCAGGGCTGGCAGGAAAGCTCCCGGGTGTTTCATTTCGGATGGCGGACGGCCGGCCCGGGTCAACGGCTGATGTTCAAATCAGAAATATGGGAAACCCTCTGTTTGTAATTGACGGTATACAGCAGGACTCGCGCCAATTTAATAATCTCGCACCAGCTGACATAGAAAGCATTACGGTATTAAAAGATGGATCAGCCGCTATCTACGGGGTTAGAGCTGCAAATGGAGTAGTCTTGGTAACAACCAAAAAAGGAAAACGAGGGACTAAAAGTTCTATTGTACTAGATGCTTATACCGGCTTTCAGAACTGGTCTAAATTTATGGATGTAACAAACGATTCTTATGATTGGGCTTGGGAGAAAGTACAGGCAGATTACAACGGCTCCGGCACTTCCAGTTTTACCAAAGAGGATCTTGAAAAATTCAGAGTAGGAACAGAGCCGGGTTATCAAAGCTTCAATTGGAAGGACTTTATCATTGAAGAAAATGCACCAATCTCCCAAATTAACCTTAGCGCCTCCGGAGGTTCAGACAAAATCAGCTACTATATTTCTGGTACCCGCCTGGATCAATCCTCGGTATTGGGTAGGGAATTTACCTACGGTCGTTCTAACCTTACGAGTAATATCAATGCTAACATCAGTGAAAGAATAAAAGTCGGTGTTGGGATCAACGGCTACATGGAAGAATTTGACAATCCCGGCATTCCCGGTGGAGATGATTATTGGCTGCCCCGGTATGCTATTCTACGAAATGCGCCCTGGGAACGGCCTTATGCAAATGATAATCCCTTGTATCTCAATGACATCAAACATAACGAGACTAACTGGGCTTACAACAATAAGAAGTTGGGGGGCTATTCCAACGAGGTTGAAAGCTATCTCCAAATAAATGCCAATGCGGAGTACGCGATCCCTTATCTGGATGGACTTGTAGCGAAAGGATTGTATTCCTACAGTATCGAAGATCGGGTAAAAAATGGACATGAATACACCTATGAAGCGTACACCTATACACCAGCTTCGGAAGAAGGCCCTGAAAGCTACGATGTAACCGGAGGAAGTACTAATCCCTGGAGAGAACGCTATACCCAGAAAATCGAAAAGCATAATATGCAACTGGGTTTGCATTATAATAAACTGATAGGAAAGCATGAAATCGGAGGCCTGGTTGTAGCTGAACGTTACGATCTAAGAGATCGAAATGTGTTTGTGCATGCTGTACCAGAAACCAATGTGCTGCCGCTTATATATTTTGGTACAATGGATACCTATAATGATGCCGACTTTGAGGAAGCTCGTTTGGGTTATATCGCGCGTTTAACTTACAATTTTAATAGTAAATACTATCTCGAAGTATCAGGACGAAGAGACGCCTCATGGAAATTTTCGCCCGATGATAGGGTAGGGTACTTTCCATCGGCTTCTGTAGGATGGAGGATAACGGAGGAGCAGTTTATGAAAAACCTGCTCGGCTCGTCCAGTATTTTGGATGATCTAAAATTCAGGGCCTCTTATGGTGTCTTAGGCGATGACGATATTGGAATAGGTGCTTATGATTACCTTCCTGGCTACAATTATAACAGTGGAATAGGAATTTTGGATGGACAACCCATCATTGGAACACGAGACAAAGGGCAACCTATTACAAATATTTCATGGCTTACCAGCAAGATATTTGATGTAGGCGCTGACTTCAGCTTTTTTGACGGAAAACTAAGTGGAAGCGTCGATTATTTCAACCGAACCAGAAGCGGATTGAGAGGAACAAAAAATGATATTGTCTTGCCTACTGAACTGGGGTACGGACTTCCTGATGAAAATATCAACAAAGATAAGCAATTTGGTGGTGAAGCAGCATTGTTTTACAAAGGAAGAGTCGGCGAGATAGACTTCAATATTGGTGCAAATATTAGTTATGCCCGTTCAAAATTTGTTTCTTCCTATAATCCCTTATTTTTCCATTCCTGGGATGAGTATCGATGGTCGGGTGAGGGAAGATATACGAATCTTACCTGGGCTTATGATGCCATTGGTCAATTTCAGTCGCAGGAAGAGATCAATAATTACCCGGTGGATATCGATGGATTCGGAAACGAAACTTTACTACCAGGTGATTTGATCTATAAAGACATCAATGGCGATAAAATAATTAATTCTTATGATGAGCGGCCTATCGGATATGGCACTAATCTTCCTATAGTAAATGGTGGTCTTAACATAATGATCAACTGGAAGGGTTTTGATTTTGCTATGGATTTTTCATTGGCTTCAGGATATTCCTATACAGCTGAGAATGAACTTAGCCGGGCATTTAGAGCAGAAGGCGGAAATATGCAAGAGCACCTGCGAGACGCCTGGCATAGAGAAGATCCGTTTGACTTGAATAGTGAATGGATACCCGGAAGATTTCCTCCAAATAGATTTAACAGAGGTGACTTAAGTTCAGTAGACAGAAGATCTGACTTTTGGATGACGAATCTGGTTATTTTTAGAGCGCGAACCATACAATTGGGCTATTCTTTGCCAAGTGCCATCGTTGAAAGGGTGAATATTACAAATGTTCGGTTTTACATAAATGGTTACAATCTGTTCTTTTTTGATAACCTGGACCTCCCCGTTGATCCCGAGATCAGAGATACCAATGGTTTGCAGTATCCACAGAATAAAATTATGAACTTCGGTATTAACATTACCATTTAACTTGTAGATAACATGAAAAATATAATTTATATACCTTTTATTTTAGTCCTCATGTTGAGTGCCGGATGTGTGTCTGATGAGGAATTTTTAGACAGACCACCTTCAACTATTCTGACAGCTGAGCAGGCTTTTAATGATCCAGCGCAGGTGCTATCTATTTTGGCAAATCTTTATTCCAGGCAATATTCCGTAGTATCTTTGGGAAACTGGCTAACGATAGCGGACAATAATGAAATGCTTGTTGTAGAAAATCAAGACCTCTCAAGCGGATTTCACGGAACAAGTGGTGTGACAGTGAATTACACCTGGGACTACACTTATATAAGAGAGTTGAATTTATTTATCGAAAGGATCGAACCTTCTTCAATTAGCGAAGATTTGAAGAAGACTTATTCAGCGGAAGCCAGATTTTTAAGAGCTGCTTATTATTTTGAGATGGCGCAGCTTTTTGGTGGCGTTCCTCTAATTTTAGAGGCTCAGAGTTATGATTTTAGTGGTGATCCTACCTATCTTCAGGTTCCAAGATCTACAGAATCAGAAATATACGATTTTGTCATTGCGGAAGCAGAAGCATTAAAATTGTTGCTTCCTGCTGATGCATCAACCAAAGCGCGAGCTACAAAAGGCGCAGCTTTGGCCATGAAAGCGCGAGCCGCAATATATGCAGCTTCTCTTGCTCGGTATGGATCCAAAACTCCATCATTATCCCTTCCGGGTGGTGAGGTTGGTATCCCGGCTGACAAATCTGAAGGTTATTATGATACAGCCTTAAAGGCAGCACAGGAAGTTATTGACGGAACAGCGGGGGATTACTCATTGTACCTAAAAGATCCATCAAATCTTTCCGAGAATTTCGCAGCAATTTTCTATGATAAAGATGCCAATCCTGAAGTAATATGGGCGAACGACTACCTAACAAAGTTTAGAACCCACAATTTCACTGTTATGAATCAACCTCGTTATGGTGCTGAGGAGGAGCAGGGAGGTGCACTGAACCCTTCTCTGAATTTAGTACAGGAATTTGAATTATTGGATAATACTTTTGCACCAATTCCCACTGTTGATGAGGAAGGTGATCCGATCTATTATGACAACCAGGTTGACATATTCGCTGGCAGAGACGCCCGTTTGGCCGGAACGGTAATTCTACCTGGCACGAGCTTTAAAGGGAGACCTGTTGATATCTGGGCAGGTTATCAGTTGTCCGACGGTTCTACTATTACCGGAAACAGCCGTGGAGACAAACGAATTTTGCCGGGTAAAACCGTGGAGCAGCAGGTGGTAGGGTTTGACGGTCCTATTACCGGCGTAACACAACATGCGCTTTCAGGTTTTTACCTCAGGAAGTATTTAGATCCGGAGCCAGGTTCCGGTCAACGTGGCGTTCAAAGCGATGTTTGGCAAATCAGATACCGCTACGCAGAAATATTATTGATTGCTGCCGAAGCATCTTTTGAGCTGGGAAATTCCGGTGATGCAGCCTTTTATATGAACCAGGTACGTCAAAGAGCTGGATTTACGGTCGACTTAACTGGTGCAGATATTACTTTTGACAGAATTGTACATGAAAGAAGAGTTGAATTTGCCTTTGAGGGATTGTATCAAATGGATCTAAGACGCTTTAGAATTGCGCATGAAATATTTGATGGCATCGCTATGGACTTAAATGGTCTTAAATCGGACATTGGCGATGCCACTAACAGAAGTACACAGCCCTGGGCGCTTTGGCCTTATAAAATATATGATCCAGGATCAGAAAACGACGGCAAATGGATTTACAAAGAGATTTTACCTGGCATTGTTACAGCTTCGGATAACTGGCAACTAACAGCTTACTATACAGGCTTCTCGCAGGATGTGCTGAATGCAAATCCAAAGCTGGTAAAGCAACCGCTTCAATAAAAGTTCAAAATTCAAAAGATAAAACATGAAAATTAAATATCAATATATACTATTATCCATGTTTGGAATACTGGCATTTGCCTGTAGTCCTGACAATTTTGAGGAGCCTAAATCTCAGTTATATGGAAGGTTGCATTTCCAGGAAGATAGCATTTATCTGGAACATGGCTCGGTGAGCTATGAATTATATCAGGATGGCTTTGGCAAAACAGGTCCAATGTCCAGTATATTCACTTCCTCAGGAGAGTTTTCGCAGGTGTTATTCAACGGGGCCTATAAAATGGTTGTCCCAAATGGACAGGGACCTTTCTTGTGGGATGATTCAGACGACGATAAAGCAGATACGGTGTATATCAACGTAGAAGGTAACACGACCTTAGAGATTGAGGTAACACCATTTTGGATCATCAACAATCCGACAATTTCATTTTCAAATGGAAATGTAAATGCCATCTTTGGGTTGGAACAAATTGTCACAGATTCACGAGCGCGGGAAATTGAAAATGTAACTCTATTTTTGAGCAAAACGGCATTTGCTGATACGGAGACAAATGTGAAAACGCAGGAGATAAATGGAGGAGATATAGTTGATTACAATAATATCAGTTTAAGTGCAGAGGTCCCGGAATTGATTCCCACCCAAAACTATATTTTTGCCAGCGTGGGTGTAAAATTCGTTGGAATTGATGATTTACTATTTTCACCCACAAAAAAAATTCAATTGAATTGATTTTTGGAATAAAAAACCACTGCCTTAGTTAAAATTTGAAATTTAGTAGTGGGAACTTGAGTTGGTTATCATTTGTCTGCAACTTCAATGTCTTCAGA
>CAMPJM010000304.1 GCA_946886805.1 uncultured Flammeovirgaceae bacterium
CGTTTGCGCACTCAAAACCCAATTTTACCCGCGCATGCCTCTACTGACCCAAAGGTAAAATTAAAGGTTTTGGAATGCAGAAACTGGAATGAGCAATATTCGGAAATGAGAGTAACATTGTTCAGCGCTAAAAAACTTTGCTTGACCCTCCAACTTTTCCATTTGATCTGGCAATAAAAGACTTCCGAAGTTTAATATAAGATACCTTGACCTTATATTTTGGCTAATCTACATTTAAAAAACATTTGCTGGATGAAAACAAACTTCGGAAGTCTAAGGGAAATTTGTGGTTGTCCTCACAAACCACGCTACAGGGCGGGTCAACTACTCCAGGCCTTAGCTACAGCGCTTCCAATAACCTCCGGTCGCTGTCCCCCGACAGCGACCAAAATGAAAGGGTAACAGTCAGAAATTTGAACTGTAATTGAAGGATGCTTTACAATCATGCCGCTGGCAGGTGGTTTGTGTGCCACAAGACCACGGAATGGGAATCAAAGAGTTCCCTTTAACGCTATTGGTTAATAGGTACCTGTCTCAAAATATTCTTCACAATTTCTTTTGCACCGACTCCATCGGCTTCCGCTTCATAATTTAATATGATTCGGTGATTAAGTACATCTTCCGCTATTTCTTTAATATCTTCGGGTAGTACATAGTCCCTTTCGTCAAAGAAGGCGATGGCTTTGGCGGCCAGGTTCAAATTAATACTTGCTCTGGGGGAAGCACCGAATTGGATATAATTTGCTTCGTTATTTAGGCCATAATCTTTAGGAAAGCGGGTAGCAAAAACTATTTCAATAATATACTTTTCCAGACTTTCCGAGATTTTCACCTGGTTTATTTCCTCTCTAATTTTAAAAATATTTTCTTTGGTAAGGACAGTCTCCACTTTGTCGTTGAAACTTAAATTGGCCATCCTTCGCATTACTTCAAGCTCATCCTTTTTTGAAGGATAATCCACATGAACTTTCATCATAAACCTGTCTACCTGCGCTTCTGGCAAGGGATATGTACCTTCCTGATCTACGGGGTTTTGGGTAGCCAATACCAGAAAAGGTTTGTCTAATTTATAGGTTGTTTCTCCAATAGTTACTTGCTTTTCCTGCATTGATTCCAATAAGGCTGACTGGACTTTTGCCGGAGACCTGTTCACCTCATCGGCCAAAATGAGATTGGAGAAAATAGGACCCTTCTTTACTTCGAATTTTGAATTTTGTTGGTTATATATCATCGTTCCCACCAAATCCGACGGCAACAGATCTGGCGTAAATTGGATTCTTTGGAAGTTGAGGTGCAATACTCTGGCCAAAGTATTTACTGTAAGGGTTTTTGCCAGTCCGGGTACACCTTCCAACAAAATATGTCCTTGCGTAAATAAGCCAATTAAAAGCCGGTTTACCATATATTCCTGCCCAACTACTACTTTTCCAACTTCATGAAATACTTGTTTGATCTTTAATTGATGCTCTCTCTTTAGGTCAGTTGATATTATTTCTTCCATTTTAATATTCTGTTATAACTCCATTCATTAAAAACACTTTCTAATGATTCATACAAACTTAATAAAATCAAGCTTATCTGTAAAGAACATCTGTACGAATTACTTATTGTGTTCTTTATAATTTACAAAAATTCAATTTAAAAATTAAGGTCTTTAAAACATGAGTTCGGTCAAAAATGCGTCCTTTGCTTAAAGACTGCGCCATGTTTACACCTACCTCGTTTATACCCTCGTGTTTCAAAACTTAAGTAAAACTTGACGAATAACGATAAAACAATATTTGTATTACCACTTTTTGAAAATAAAAAAAACCGCTAGCACTATAAAGGCAAATCCCACAAAGTGATTCCAGGCAAACTTATCTGTTTTAAAAACATAAATGGTAATAAACGTGAATACTACCAGGGAAATCACCTCCTGGATGGTCTTCAATTCTATTAAGGAAAAGGGGCCGTTATTCTCCTTGAAACCTATTTTATTGGCAGGGACCTGAAATATATATTCAAACAGAGCCAAGCCCCAACTTAACAAAATAACCCCAGCCAATCCTAAATGTTGTAGAAGGGAAATTTTTTTAAAATGTAAATGTCCGTACCATGCAAAAGTCATGAATACGTTAGACATGATCAGCAAAAAGATAGTATAAAAGATTTTCATAGTGCTTTTAATCCCATATTCCTCTAGGAACAATTTCCAGTACGTGATTGTCAGGATCAAGAAAATAAAAAGATTTTAAATTGTTTTTCCATTCTTGCTCCTGAATTATTTCAATTCCTAATTCAAGAACCTTCGTTTTCCATTCGAGATATTGCTCGGGAGCAACTTCAAACGCAATGTGCTGATTGCCATAAGCAAAATGTGGTGGTGGAGATTTTTTTTCTTTTGATGTTTCGGGAATAAAGCATAGCAGAACTGAGCTTCCTACTCTAAAAAAAATATGATTTCCCTCCACTTCTCCTATAACTTCAAAAGCCAGCTTATGGTGATAAAAATCCTTTGAAGCTTTCAGGTCCCGGACATACAAACAAGTTTCTTTTATCTGTGTGATATCCATTTTTAGTCTCTTTAGAATTTTGCAAGTTAAATCTAAGTCACTTACACAATCTCAGAAATAATTTCAAAATGTTCCTGAAATATAATTTTGTTAATCATTTTGGTCTGACTGCCCCTACCCCATTTAGAACTTAATTCGAAAAACCCATTGAATGATCTCCCCACGTAATTTTTCGTCAACTCATAACCGTCTAATCCCAAAAGGGAATCAGGAATCTTATTGCATTGGTAGCGTATCCTGAATTTATCCATAACCGATTTTCCTCATTAGAGAGGTACTACAAATCTAATGGATTATTACAGATTTATTATAGTCTGATAAACATTTGATTGTCAGACTTGCGGGTTTAATTATGGAAAGAAATAATAGGGCATAAAAAAAAGCTGACAATTTGCAACTATGCAAATTGTCAGCTTTTTTTTGAGTTTGGAGCTACTATACTATAGCAACCTCTGATATTTCCGTGGCGAAAATTAAGTACTTATTAGTACCTTTTTGCGCATCAAAAATTTTCCCCGCAGAAACTTTGATTGGAACATTCTGTTTCGCCTTGTTCCTAACGGTTAAAAGTCCTGACCATGGTTGGTCTGATACCACTCGTTCTTTGAATGCTGCCAATCCTTCTTTAGAAGTTACCAGTGCATCTAATGGATTACCTATTAATTCGTCCGAGCTAAATCTCAAAACTTCTTTCGCAACGTTATTGGTAGATGTAATTTTAAAGTTCGCATCAAGCTCAATTAACATATTTGTTGCATGGATTATGTTTTCTTTCTCCTCCCTATCCCTTTGAGACCTTTCCATTTCTTCCTGGGTAGCCTGTAGCTCTTCCATGTTCTGACGCATTTCTTCTTCCTGAGATCTCATTTCTTCTGTGAGCTCTGTAGATTCCTGCAACAGCTTTTGGGTTTTTTCATTTACCTTCACAGATGAGATGGTAGAGGCAATGCTTTCTCCGATTTTCTCGACAAAGTCAATTTCAAAATCGCTGATTTCGCTAAAGGAGGCTATTTCTATGATCCCAAAGATTTCATCGTTTATTTTAAGCGGCACTATGAGAATGCTTGTAGGATTTGCTTCTCCTAAGCCAGAGGTTATTTGGATATAATCTTCAGGTACATCGGTAATGTAGACGGTATCACCTTCCAACCAAGATTGTCCTGCTAAGCCCTCTCCCTTGTGTATTCTTTGCTCCAGATATTTCTTTTTATCCCATGCATAACAAGCCGTGAGTTTCAAATAAGCTTCTTCCCTGTTGTCATCTTCAATAATATAAAGCCCGCCCTGGTTGGCTTTTAAATATTTGATAAGGTTGGAAATGATTTCGTCTGATAGCTTATTAATATTATCATTGTTTTTTCGCAATATATCGCCAAAAGTAGCCATTCCTTCAGTGGCCCAATTACGTTTTTTGTCTTCTTCGGAAACCTTCTTAAGGTTGTCCCTCATTTCCAGAAGTGCATTTCCTAAAACATCTTCTGCACTAAGCGGCTCATACTGAGCGTCATACTCACCCTTTCCTATATTTTCTGCAAAAGAGGACGTAGACCGCAACCCGATTACCAAATTATCTACGGCATGTGCCATATCACCCACTTCATCATTGCTAAAGTTTTGCTTCTTATCTTCTGGCAAAATTCCGTTTCCTAGGTTGGTGACAACTTCTTTTACTCTTATCAATGGCTTGGTTATAGACCTTGCTAAAATAAAGGCCCCTAATAAACCCAGTACAATTGTGATTAGCCCAAGCGAAACGATGGTAATCCTTAAATCGCTAAATGAACTAATCAGTTTTTCCTGAGACAACTTGGCTTCTTCCTCTTTCACTACAACTATATTATTTAATTGATTTGTTAGAGATGTAGTTGCAGGAAGTATATTCATATCAAGATTATCCCTGATTTCCATTACAAGAAATGGATCGTCATAATCTTCAAATGTTACCAATTGGCTCATTATTCCTTTTTCAGCCTCAAGAAGCGCATCAAATGAATTGAATATTGAATCAAGTTCATTCTGTTGTTCTATAGGCCAATTTTTCTTCAGAATATTAATCTCCTCCTTAAGCATAGGATATTCTATCTCAAGCAAATTTTTCAAAGCTTCTTTGTCTTCTGTATTGCTTTGCAGATAAACCCAGTTAGTGATAAACATTTTTGACTTTGTAGCCAATAATGTCAGTTCATTGATGGCGTCCATGGAAGGCTCAATGACTGCAGTGTTATCTTCAATTATTTGCTTGCTGATATTTAAAGTATAGATACTGAATACACCATTCAATCCAAAAATTATAATAAGCAGCAGAAAGCCCCCTAAAATTTTATTACCTATACTGAGCTTTATTTTTTTCATTATGAAGGAGAAATAATTCTTAAAAATTCAATTTTCTGTTAACATTATATTACTATAGCCAAACTTGTTAGCTCGTTAGAAACTTTGAGTTGTGCCTTTTCTGTAGCGGCTTTATTCAATTCGAACTTCTGTTTTCCGTCTACTACTATAAAATTAATACCGCTACCCCTGGAGCCTAAGCCTTGTCTCTCGGTCATAATGAGCGTAGATTGGCCACCAATTTTGGCTAAAGCAGCCTCCAGGTCATTGCTATTATTTTCTGGAATAAAAAGCATGTGGCATTGCGATACTTGATCTACGGAGTTAAACTTTTTAATTACCATAGATCGGTTGCCGATTTTCCTTTCAGAAGCTAACTTCTCAAGGCTTTGTACCATAGGAGAATTTCCCAATACACCAATTACAAAGTCGCCGCTCTGAGCACTAGATGGCCATTGGATGTACTTTGTAAAGTTGTAAATAAACACCGAATGAATTCTGTAGTCTTGCGATTTTGCCATAAACGGCAACACACTGATAATCAGAATACCAAAAATAATTTTAGAAATCTTAATAATTTAAATGTTATTATATTAAAACTAAGACTGGGGTTTTAGTGGCACAGGCTA
>CAMPJM010000305.1 GCA_946886805.1 uncultured Flammeovirgaceae bacterium
GGGGATTCTCCCAAAGGGATGCCTTTGGCGCTGGTCTACGCTGCGCCAGGAATGACGGTTTCTAGTTACGAAGATTTTACTCCAAATTTCCCTGTAGCTCTAGTCTGGTTGTAGCGTCTCGCTACGACCAGCTACACCATAGCGTCCCGCTCTATTTTTCGAAATTGTGGGTTGTGGGAAATAGAATAGACCGTGTTTCACGTTGTAAATGCAACTAAACTCTGAAAATGACATGGGCGGAGAATTTCAGAAAAGCCTTAAGACAGGCAAACTATTCCACCTCATCTTTCTGGTATCCCGGACCTCGAACCACCATTCCCGGCATGGCGCGGGTATGCTCTCCATTCTTTAAAACCTGTTTGCCATTCACAAATACATGCTCAACTCCTATAGCATACTGATGTGGATCATCGTAAGTAGCTTTGTCATTCACCAATTCGGGATCAAAAATGACTATATCGGCGAAATATCCTGGTGCTAGTCTTCCTCTATCTCTAATTTTCAATTTCTGGGCAGAAAGTGCCGTCAGCCTGTAAATAGCTTCTTCCAGAGAAATTACTTTTTCCTCTCTCACATATTGACCCAGCAAACGTGCAAAATTGCCGTAAGCTCTTGGGTGGGTTTTAGACTCAATAGTTTCACCTTCTGCAGCAAAAGATCCTGCATCTGAACCAAAAGTCATATACGAAAGCTTTATTTTCTTTTTTATATTTTCTTCAGACATCAGGAAATAGATAGTACTTATATCTCCGCCGTTATCTAATATAAGCTCAATAATAGTTTCTTCAGGACTGGTATTTCTGATAGCAGCAATTTCCTTCAAACTTTTCCCTGCCAAATAAGCTAAAGAGTCCTCATCAAATTCTGCTAAAACAATGTTTTCAGGAGAGCCGGCCATCTGGTAAAAATTTTCCCATTTATCCGATTCTTCTCCCATTTCCTGCAATATTTTTTCTCTGATCTGCGGGGTTTTCATTCTTTCCAACCATTGCTCCTTTCCGCCTTCCTGAACCCAGGGAGGTAAAGTTGCATCCAAACCAGTGGAGGCAGCTGTATAATTGTACATGTTGGTGCTAATTGCAAGCCCAGCTTTATTGGCAGAATCTATCTTTTCAACTGCCTTATCAAGCTTATTCCAGTTGCCTTTGCCCGCTGCTTTAAGATGATAGATCTCAGCATCTATTTTAGCCTGGTCCGCAATAGTTATCAATTCGTCAACTGCCTGCAAAAATGAATTTCCTTCGCTCCTGAGGTGGGAAATATACATGCCATCATATTCAGAAGCAGCCTTTGCCAATGCAATTAGCTCTTCCGTTTCAGCAAAAAAAGCAGGAGGATAAATTAATGATGTTCCCAAGCCCATAGCACCTTCCCGCATAGCTTCCCGCACTAATTCCTGCATCCTAATCAATTGTTCCTGAGTGGGTTTCCTGTTTTCATACCCCAAAACATTTATTCTCACCGTTGTTGCCCCGACAAACGAAGCGACATTAGTAGAAACGCCCTTCTCTACCAAATAGTCCAGATACTCTCCTAAAGTTGTCCAGGTAGCAGCACCACCTCTGGCCTCTTTCATGCTCTCATTTAAAGGTCCCATGGATGCACCTTCACCAAAAATCTCCAAAGTTACTCCTTGTTTGATATCGCTCATCGACCTACCATCTTTTAAAAGCGCATTATTTGCCCAGCTTAGCATATTTATAAAGCCGGGGCTTACAGCCTTTCCCGAAGCATCAAGTTCAGATTTTCCTTTGGTTTTCTTTAGGTCGCCAATGAACACAATTTTGTTTCCTTTGATTCCCAAGTCAGCCTGGTAAGCAGGTAAACCACTACCGTCATAGATGTTCCCATTTCTGATAATTACATCGTAAGTAGGGACACAGGACGAAAGCGCAATTAGAAGAAAAAAGAGATGAAATGGAATTTGTTTCATGTGCTAAGAAAATATTGAAGGACATTAAATTTTAATTACCAAAGTTTCGCATAAGATGTTTGGTCCCTTTTTTTGCACCTTTTTGTGAAACCCTAAAAAGGATATAATACATTCCCATCTACTCACTTACCAAGGCATTTTTCACCATGCTTTTTTTGGCGTCTATATCGTAGATAAAACCGTTTACTACGGCATATTTTACGTTGCCTCCTTTTCTGAGGACAAAATTTGGAGCTGCGTTTAGGGCTATTTCATTTGATATATTTAAACCTTGCCCGACCACATTTAAAGGAAATGAAACAAAACTTTTCTTGGGCAATTTTTTTACTCTTACAGTAGTGTAGCCTTCTGCCAATAACTCATGAAAATTTAATTCCTTTATTTCCTTCATATTTTGAAAAACATCAGGGTAAACTTTCCCTGGCTCAGCTTTCATTCCCTTTGTGTCGATTTCTTCATAGCCATAAAACACGGAAAGATCCCCCATGTCCTCTATAACGCTTTTATAATAAAAATTCCTATTGTCTTTTGTATTTACTTCTTCTCTGTTTATCCCTAAGTCTACTGTGTACTCCTTTCCATTTTCCTCTACAAGAACTTCTCTGATCATCAGATTATAAAGGTAAAGTTCGTTGTTGGGGATAGCAAAATATTCCTCTACTGTGTTTTTTGAATAAGATGCCGTGGCAATGGAAAGTAATCCTTCCATAATGGCTGCAAAGTTTAATTTTCGGATATATTGTTTCTGAGGGTCGTCCAAATACCCACCTGATTCTATTAAAACGGTATTTGTTCCCCATTTCTGGATATTATCACCAAAAGCTCTTGGTTCAAATTCATCCGAATATTTACCTACCTGTCCGGGAATATGTTTCTGAAGTGCGCTATTCATTTCCACAACCAGTTTCATGGCTTTCTCTCTCCCGGGATCGATAGATTTTTCCTCGTCAAATGCCGGGGCTAAAAAAGAAATGGTGGCAGGTTTATTACTTTTACCGGCCGTATACCTGGTGTTTTGATCGTGCAGGTTGAAACCAAAATCAGCATCTATAGAATCTCGTACTGCTTTTAAAATTTTTGCTTCAGGGGATTGAAGTCGCAAAGCATCCCTATTAAGGTCAATATCCAGCGCATTTCTTCTCTTAAAAACGTCAGCTCCGTCGGGGTTGAGCATGGGTAGAAAGTGAATGGTCAGGTTATCAAATATAATCTGCCTGAGGGAATCAAGCTCATCCGAAGATTTGAAAAAATTGAAAATATCCATTAAAGCCATTGTAGCTGTAGATTCGTCTCCATGCATTTGCGACCATAGCAGAACGGTATTCTTGCCTTTTCCTATGCTTACTAAATATATCTCTTTGCCTTGTACAGATTTGCCTGCCTCTTTTACAGAAAATCCAGGTTGACTCTCCAAAGACAGGATCAATGGCTTTATTTTACTGTGATTAAACCTTCTGTTGTCGAGGCCTTCCTGCTTGTATTGAGCGTGGTTTTCATAAAAAATGCTATTCGGCTTCTGATCTTTAGAACAACTTAGCGTCATAAAAATTATAAATGTTAGAAATAAGGGGTTGATATTGCATCCCATAAAAAATTAGTTTCTAAGATAAGTTATTACAATATAATATAATATGCACTTTCTTTCTTTGACATCCGAATAAATTTTAAAAGAAGAAAAGAGGGCTTATTTAATTGCAACAAACTCACCACGACAGTGATGACGCCCTTGATATCCTCCTGATACTATTTTTTATTCGGAGGACTTTTCTTTAAAAAATCGTATTTTCTTTTAACGGAATTACCTTTTCATCCTCTTGGCCCAATAGTCGCTTCGTTCTTAGATATCGGTCATAATTATATTGATCAAAATTCTCCGAAGTGCTATCCATGCTGCTTACGTGCACATTCCCAGAGGCATGAATAAATTCACCGTTTCCAATCCAAATTCCTACATGTACTACTTTTTCGGAGGCAGAATCCGTGGCTGGCCTTCCAAAAAACAGTAAATCCCCGGAAAGAAGGTTTTTGAAATTCCGCTTGTCATCTACCAGCTTTCCGGTATGGATCTGCTGAGAAGCATCCCTCGGAATAACCATACCATTCATAAAATACACCGTTTTGGTGAAACCACTACAGTCCACTCCTTTAAATGACGTGCCTCCCCATAAATAGGGGAAACCATTTAAACCAAAAGCAGTTTCTACAACCGAAGTTTCGGAAGGGTTCAGTTTTTGTAGCCAATCCTGGTATAGCATCGCTTCGTTTTTGGGAATAAAGGCAATGGTCCCATCTGGATACCTCACTTCATAAAAATTTTTCAACTCATTTGTAAGCTCTATAATATCGCCCATCACCAAGTCTGCAATGGTGGCAGCTTCAGCAAGCGGAGATTTATATGAAAACCCAAAAGGCTTCAGGTAGATAAGCTTCTCGGAAGCCTCCCAAGAGGTAAAATCGACCTCGTTCATTAATTGAAGTCCGCCCCAATCAAGCCATGAAATATATTGGTCTGGCGTTTGCACAAGATACCAACCTCCTTCTTTTTTAAGCACCTTCAATGGAGTTCCAAGTGTTGCCTGAGTGGCTAATTCTGCCGAATGTTGAGGCTGAGAACGGAGATTTGCAACAGAAAGATTTACAACAGCATGGGTTTTGCCATTTAATTCCTCCTCAGGTAACATTTTTATACTGTCTACAAACGAGATGTTTTTGGAATAAAGGCTATCTTTTAATTCCGCTATGGCCACAGGTAAATTAGATTCACCCCTAAGCACGATTTTATCCTTGTCTTTTTCTACCTTTACATCAAAAATAGCTACTCTTTTATCAGGTGCTTTTTTCGATTTTATTTGCGAAATCAAAGATTCCAGATGTATGAGAGAAGGTTTTTCTACCACACATCCTGAAATTAGAATCATGAGAACTATAAATATTTTATACCTTTTATTCATAGGGATTTTTTCATTGTGCTAATCAGTACTTCAATATCTGCCCTTGTATGCAAGCTGTTAAGGATTATCCTGCTGACCAGCGCATCATTTGATGTAGGATATGGAAAGCTTGAAATCATAATATTTTTTTTCAGAAGTTCCGTCGCCAGATTATTATCGTCAATATAAAAAGCAGGGTAGTTAGAAAAAAACTTAATCCCTTCTTTATCAGGCAAATTTTGGAGGAAAAATTCAATATTGTCTGATAATCTTTGCCTGGCTTTCTCGTAGATTTCCTCAGCTTCCATAAAAGCAAAGAGATAGGCAGGCAATGCAGGTGAACTGCCCCCAAAAAAAGCACTGCTTTTAAGCCGCTCTATTATCTCGTTCGTGGAGAAAATCACTCCTCCAGGAACTCCCAAAGCTTTGCCCAAAGAACCTGTAATTATCAAAGTTACATGATCGGGCACTTCAAGTTGTGAAATAATTCCTTTTCCGTTTGTACCCATGACTCCAAATCCATGCGAATCATCTATGACCACAATAAATTCTTTTTCAGAAGGTAAATGTTGAATCCATTCAAAAGAATACTTTTCCGCCAGCAGCGGATCTATAGAATTACATAG
>CAMPJM010000306.1 GCA_946886805.1 uncultured Flammeovirgaceae bacterium
ATGCTATCCATTTAAATTCCTACTACTTCGAGATTCGCCATCAAAATGTTTTTCAATACCTTCTCCTTTGCAGAAACAATTTTCATCTTTAAAAAATTAAATATATTAAACAAAAGTGAGTTTAATAAGCTTTAGCAGGAGTGAAATCTTTGAAGAATACAAAGCCCATAAATGAATCTTTACAAGAGTATGGGAGAGGAATTGCTGGCGGACTTTTATTTAGCTTCCCTATCCTTTATACCATGGAGGTCTGGTGGGCTGGCTTTATTGCAACTTCTATTTCTCTTTTGTTTTTATGTCTCCTGACTTTTACAGTTTTGTTAGGCTATAATAGGTATGCAGGCATGAGGCCGGATGCAAATTGGAAAGAAATTGTCATCGACTCGGTAGAAGAAATGGGTATTGGATTGGTACTCTCTTTTGGCGTTCTGCTTACCCTCAACAGAATTCACTTTTCAGACATGTCAATAGATGAGATAATGGGTAAGGTTGTCATAGAGGCGATGTTTGTTTCTATCGGTGTCTCAGTTGGTACGGCGCAATTAGGTTCCGGAAATGGCGGCGGTAAAGGTGAGTCAGAAAATAAAGAGCGTGGAGAAACCGGGGAGGATGAAGATTCATCTTATCGCAAGAGTAAAACTGCAGTTGCAGTTCTAGCACTTTGCGGCAGCATAATAGTAGGAGGGAACGTAGCACCAACGGAGGAAGTTCTGATGATTTCTATCGAGGCAGATCCTATCCATATTCTTATTATGGCTCTCCTCTCACTTCTCCTGACCATGGGGGTAACAGCCTTTATTGATTTTAAAGGAAGTATGAGAAAAAAACCTGATAATTTTCTTTATCATTTGATTTTTGATACCAGCTTGTGCTACACCGTTGCCCTATTAGCATCTGCCTTTATACTGTGGTTTTTTGGACGCTTTGAAAATATGAGTGTTTGGAATTGCTTTTCCGAAATTATAGTATTAGGTGTTTTGTCTTCCCTTGGTGCTTCAGCAGGAAGATTATTGATAAAATAGCATTAAAAAAGACAGTTTTAAATTTTTAGAATGGGAGCCGATAATCAAAAAAAGGAAGAAAATAAAGGAGCAAAAAACATTCTTGAATGGGCAGTTTTTGCGGTAAGCTTACTATTGGTTATTGGAATTTTAGGATATCTTGGATACAAATCATATACACATAAGCCGTCCTCTCCGCAAATTCAAGTAACATTTACCCCGAGTCCATCTGAATCTGCGCCATATCGCTACTATGTTGAAGTAAATAATATTGGGGGAGAAACTGCCGAACAAGTAAGCATAGAGCTTGTTTTAGAGAAAGATAAAGAAACGATGGAAAACGCCGAGCTGCAAATATCCTTTATACCTAAAAAATCAAAACGAGAAGGATGGCTTAACTTTTCGGAAAATCCTCAAATGGCAGACACGATATTCGCCAGAGTGATAAGCTTTAAAAAGCCGTAAATTACACCTTAAATTTTCATTCGTAAAATGGCCTAAGCACCACTAAATCTGCCATAAAAGAGAAACAATTTAACTTATTTTTTTCTTGATATTTTTCAAACTATAACCGACTTTTTTCATTATGTTGGTTATAAATTTTTTTTTACGGATACCTATGTCTCGAAAACTCAAAACCAACATCTTTTATAAGCTCTATCTGAATATTATCTCCAGCATTGCCTTAATGCCCTCAATTTTTTTAATGTTGCTTTTTGGATTGTCTATATTGACATTGAATATTGATCACACTGATCCCGATTTAATTTTTCCTAAGGCTACTTCTATTAAAAATATCATTTCTCCTGACAGCGCAAGGTCATTATTGAGCACCATTTCAAGTGGTATGATTACGCTTATGATATTTAGTTTTACTATGGTAATGGTAGTTCTAAATCAGACAGCCTCTAATTATTCTCCACGGGTGCTATCGACACTCATCGGAAAGAAGTTTCATCAGGTCATTTTAGGTATTTATTTAGGAACTATTGCTTATGCTTTTATGGTGATTGCCAGCATCGAATCTGAAGTTTACAAGTTTGATATCCCTATTCTTTCTGTCATTATAACCGCTTTTCTTGGTATTCTATGTCTTGTTCTATTCATTATTTTTATACAATCGATTTCCTCAGACATCCAGATAGGCAATATTATCAATAAAATTTATAGAAAAACTTTGAAAAGCATGGATTTCGTAAAAACAAAAATCAGGATTCCCGAATGTCAAATACCTGATATGAGTGATTGGGAAGTTTTAGAAAGTCCGGTTTCAGGATATCTAGACGAAGTAAATGACACCCTACTGATCAAAAAAGCTTATTGTATGGACATTTCAATTAAAATGATTGTTACTGTCGGCCAATTTGTAAATCAAAAAGACCCCTTCTTTTATGTCAACCGTAGGTTAAGTGAATCAGAACAGAAGGACATTTTCCATGCTTTTGTTTTCCGTCACCAGGAAATTGTTGAACAAAATTATTTATATGGTTTCAAGCAATTAACCGAAATAGCAGTAAAAGCACTTAGCCCAGGAATAAATGATCCTGGCACAGCTATTCAAGCAATAGATCGTCTTACTGATCTTTTCGTAATCAGAATGGAAATTACTGGGTTTCTTGTTTTAAAGGATAAAGAAGAAAAAACAAGGTTTATCTACCAGCCCATTCCCTTAGAAGATATACTTTATATTAGTTTCAGTTCCATCAAAAATTACACTGGTAGCCACGTGCCAATCATGATCAAGCTATTGACGCTGATTAAAACGTTAGCCCGGAATAATCAGGAAGAGAATCTTACCTCCATTTTAATCGCTTCTGTTAAAGATGCTATTGAACAGTTTATGCCTGAACTCAAAAGCAAAACTGATAAAGATATTTTTGTTCGATCCGTCGAGGAATTTTCTGCTCAATACCCCAACCATCCTACAATGAAAGAAGCAATTAAACTATTGGAGCCCTTAAAAGTGTAGGTGTTGCTTGCCCCTCCTTGTAGACACCTATTAGCAGAAAATAAAAAAACCGCCAATCAAATGACTGGCGGTCTCGGTTTAAATCAAAAACAAAAATTATTATGATAAAATTTTAGCTTCCACAGGCGATGCAACCATCCGGATCATCCAAAGAACAGGCCAAATCAGCTTGCTTTTGTTTAATGTCTTCAGCTGTTGGCTCAACCTGCGTTTGTTTTTCAAGAGTAAATTTAATAGCATCTACCGCTGCCTTAGTTCTTAAGTAGTACATTCCGGTCTTCAGTCCTTTTTTCCATGCATGGAAATGCATAGAAGTCAACTTTCCAAAATTAGGATCCTGTAAATGTACGTTCAAGCTTTGGCTCTGGCATATGTAGGCTCCTCTATCGGCTGCCATATCAAGAATTGCCTTTTGCGATATCTCCCAAACGGTTTTATAAATTTCCTTAATATTTTGAGGAATTTCAGGAATATTTTGAATTGAGCCATTAGCTTGAATCATCTTATTCTTCATATTATCATTCCACAAGCCCAATCTGATAAGGTCTTTCAAAAGGTGCTTATTTACAACAATAAAGTCCCCTGATAGAACTCTTCTGGTATAAATATTTGAAGTGTAAGGTTCAAAACATTCGTTGTTACCCAAGATTTGAGAAGTAGACGCAGTCGGCATAGGTGCCACCAATAATGAATTTCTCACACCGTGTTGTTTTACTTCCTTCTTCAAAGCATCCCAATCCCAACGGTTAGAGCCAGGTGTTACTCCCCACATGTCAAACTGGAATATACCCTTGGATACCGGTGAACCTTTAAAAGTCTCATAAGGTCCTTCGGCTATTGCAAGATCTTTTGAGGCGGTCATTGCTGCAAAATAGATCGTCTCGAAGATATCCTTGTTTAATCCCCTTGACTCCGGAGAATCGAAAGGCATCCTCAGCATGATAAATACATCTGCCAAACCTTGAATTCCTAAACCGATTGGACGGTGGCGCATATTTGAATTTCGCGCTTCAGGGATCGGGTAATAATTTATGTCTATTACTTTGTTCAGGTTTTTGGTTACAACATAGGTAATATCGTATAACTTCTGGTGGTCAAACTTTCCATCTTCTGTTACAAATTTTGGAAGTGCCAAAGAAGCAAGATTACATACAGCTACCTCATCAGGAGATGTATATTCCATTATCTCTGTACACAGGTTACTGGATTTGATTGTACCTAAGTTCTTCTGATTGGATTTCTTGTTGGCAGCATCTTTATAAAGCATATAAGGCGTGCCGGTCTCTATTTGTGATTCAAGAATCTCAAACCATAAATCCTGCGCTTTCACTACTTTCCTTGCTTTACCTTCTCGCTCATATTTGGTATAAAGTTTCACAAAATCATCACCGTAGCAATCTGCTAGTCCGGGTGCTTCATTTGGACAGAATAAAGACCAATCCTCATTATTCTCTACCCTTTCCATGAACAAGTCGGAAATCCACAAAGCGTAGAATAGATCTCTTGCTCTGTTTTCTTCTTTACCGTGGTTTTTCTTAAGATCTAAGAAAGAGAATATATCCGCGTGCCATGGCTCTAAGTAAATGGCAAAACTTCCTTTTCTTTTCCCCCCTCCTTGATCTACATATCGGGCGGTCATATCAAAGTTTCGAAGCATTGGTACAATACCGTTAGAAACTCCATTGGTGCCTTTTATATACGAGCCGGTAGCCCGTACATTATGAATGCTTAAACCTATTCCACCTGCAGATTGAGAAATTTTAGCACATTGCTTTAATGTGTCATAAATTCCATCAATACTATCATCTTTCATAGTTAGCAGAAAGCAGGATGAAAGTTGAGGCTTCGGCGTGCCCGCATTAAACAAAGTAGGGGTAGCATGAGTGAACCACTTTTCTGACAAAAGGTGGTAAGTCTCTATTGCTGCTTCTATATTTTCTTTATGAATACCAATTGCCACTCTCATTAACATATGCTGCGGTCTTTCCACAACCTTATTATCAAGCCTGATAAGGTAAGAACGCTCTAAGGTTTTGAAACCAAAATAATCATAGCTAAAATCCCGGTCATAAATAATGGTAGAATCCAGCAGAGAAGCATTATTTTTAATTATTCCATAAACATCCTTTGCTATTAAAGATGCGTTTTCTCCTGTTTTAGGATCTATATAGGTATAGAGCCTTTTCATAGTATTGGAGAATGACTTGCTTGTAACCTTATGCAAATTGGAGATAGCAATCCTTGCTGCCAAAACAGCGTAATCAGGATGCCTTGTGGTCATAGTTGCTGCGGTTTCCGCTGCTAAATTATCAAGTTCAACAGTAGTTACGCCATCATAAATACCGTTAATAACTTTTTTTGCTATGTCTACCGGATGAATGTAATTGATATCAAGACCATAACATAATTTTTCTATTCTGGCTGTTATTTTGTCGAACTTAACCGATTCGCGCCGTCCATCTCTTTTTACTACAAGCATAAGGTAAATGTTTTAAAGGATAATTAGTTTGATTAA
>CAMPJM010000307.1 GCA_946886805.1 uncultured Flammeovirgaceae bacterium
GCTGCGTGAAACCCGTCAATCCTATCTCCGTCCTTTTTTGATCGTTTTTCCCTTTTTTAAGGCCTGAAATAGATTGAACTCGTACAGGTAAGCAGTTGAGATGCTTATTACATGATTTACTGCCTCAAAATTATCGGTATAAGTGACCAGACCAAAGTCTCCTCCGTCCTTTTCACCCAGATAGGTATGCCCTATTCCGAATCCGTATCGAAAGTCGACCATAAGTCGTCCCTTGCTGGCGATATCAAATACCAGTCCCCCACCTAAATTCAGTTCTATTTGCAGCCTATTGGGATTAGGCACAAATTCTGACTCACCGTATGAATCGACCTCGTCAAATTTTATCTTATATTTAATTTTATCGGTATCGGTATATTCAATAAATTCAGTGGAATGCATGGTTCCTTTGCCCCCCAACCAATAGCCAAAACTTGGTCCTACATTAAAATACAGTTCTACATTCTGTTTTTTGATCTTTCTATGATGAGAAACTCTTAACAACATGGGAAGATCCATATAGTGGTAAGTCGCCACATTCTTATTATCAAGCTCCTTGTCCTTTTCAACTTTCCCTTTTTGCGAATAAAACAGTTCCGTATGAAGGGAAAATGTTTGGTTTACCTTGTAATTTAGTACGAGACCTGCGTTAAATCCGGGTTTGAAAGTGGTAGAGAACAGTTTACTATATTCTTTATCATTATAAGTTACCTTCGATAGTTGAAACCCAACTTTAGGCCCAACCAGAAATTGCGAATAGCAAGGAACGTAAAGGAGCACAAATAAAAAAACAAAAACCACTCTCATAAACTGGAATTAACCTCTTTTGAAATATAAAAAAACTCAGCAATATTACTCGCCAATAATTAGGAACAGCAATCATTGCGCTTGCCTTCCGCACAGTCTTTTGAGCCTCTCCCATCAATGTCATCTAATTAAACGACATTAGCCTCTCCCAATGACCTCTCTCAATTCGGATGTAATTTATACAGCTATTTTGAGGTTCAGATTTTCAATCACTGCCATTAATTACAGAAGTAAGATTGCTTATAACAATTATCTTTTCAGCATAAAGAGAATGCCTATCATTATCATTAAGAAAACAGATAAACTTTACACCTTAATATGCCAATTTTCAATAGTTTCTTGTTAAAAAATTTCTTTTCCATTAATAATCAGGGGGTAAACTCGTGAAAATGGTTAAAATAGAAATTTTTGGGCTGGTAAGAAAATATTTAAAAGGTGCGTTTTTAACACTTTTAAAGATGAAAATACTTTTTCTCCTATTCATAAGTGTATTCCTATGTTTGGAAGGATATTCTCAGGAGGCACCTATTCACAATCAACATTTCATGAACCATTATGTGTACAACCCTGCGTTTGTTGGGCATGATGAACGTGCAGTAGTGTATCTTTCCCACAGGAGGCAGTGGATGGGAATTGAAGGCGCACCCGTTAGTTCCAATTTAAGTTTTCATACACAGCTTACCAAATCGATAGCAGTAGGCGCTAATATTTATACGGAGACAAGAGGCCTGCTAACTTCGTCCACGGCGGAATTAGCCCTGGCTTATAAAGTGAAAATAGGGAATGAACATTATGTACAGTTTGGTCTTGGTGGGGGATTAAATAGCAACACTATTGATTTGGATTTAAATTACTCGGGGGCTATTCCCTTAGAACCCGAAGATAATAGTATGGTTCCGGAAGCACGTTTTGGAATAAAATACCACATTAAAAATCTAAATATTGGGTTGGCTCTACCTGCTTTACTTAAAAAAGATTTCATTCCCACAAGTGCCGTAGCTGAACAAGAGGAAACGACCCCGTTTGACCAATATTCAGCGATGATATCTTATAAATTTCAAATAAGCGAAAACAATTTTGCATTTGAGCCTCATCTATTATATCGCACCTTAGGAAATGACTTCACACAAATAGAAGCTACCGGAATTTTCCATATAAAAGAGCTTGTGTGGGTTGGGGCAACCTACAGAATGGATTATGGCATTAATGGCCTTGCCGGGCTAAAAATAAGAGAATTGCTAACCCTGGGATATGCCTATGAATTGGCTTCTGGACAAGTGGCAGGCTATGTGGCAGGCAGCCATGAGATACAGCTTAGCATAAAACTAGGAAAAAAGAAGAATTTCGATAAGAAACCTCAAGTTGACAGACCAAGATTTGATACTGGCAGACAATAATATATCTAACTAGCAAGGATTTTCTCTCGATATAATGAAAGGGACATAAGTATTTAAAATAATGAGAATAACGACTAAAATATTTTTTATAATTGCTTTTTTCCTTCAACTTATAGGTTTATCTGAAGTAAAAGCGCAAAAGCCAATTATTACTGACATTAGTAAAAGTTCGGCGACTGTAAACGAGGTCATTTCTATTACCGGATCTGGTTTTGGAACTACACTTTCTAATATAAGAGTGAATTTCGGATCAGTAAATGGCCAGGTAATAAGCGTTACTGCAAATCTAGTAAAAGCAAAGGTCCCTGCAGGTGTAACCTATGACCGTATAGCTGTTACAAACATTAGTTCCGGATTAACGGGTTATTCCAGCAAGCAATTTGGCCTGTCTTTTGGTGGTGATGATTTTTCTGCAAGCAATCTGGGGACACAACAAAATTTTACTGCCGGAAACGGCATATTTGATCTTTGTTTATGCGATTTTGATGGTGACGGCAAATCTGACGTCGCTACATCCAATGAAGTGGCCACCGATATTGGTTTATATAGAAATGTAACAACGGGTACCAATATCAATTTAAGCAACAGAATAAGTCTTAATTTAGGGGTACCTTCCCCAACAAAGAATATAAATTGCGGCGATATAGATGGCGACGGGAAACCAGACCTGGTAATATCAGGTGTTGGCGAAGACTATGGCAAAACAATTTTTATATTAAGAAACATCAGCAGTGTCCCGGGAATAATAACTTTCGCTCCCCCTATTACGCAAGTGGTGGGAAGCAATGGAGCAGCCCGTATTAATATAAGAGATCTTAATGCAGATGGCAAGCCTGAATTAATTGTTACCAACAGGTCAGTAAACCTTGTTTCGGTTTTCCCTAATACCAGTACCGTTGGCGCAATAAGCTTTTCAGCCGTTCAAACCATAGCCGTAACAGGGGCCATCCATACAAATGGTTTGGCAACGGAAGACCTGGACAATGACGGACTACCTGAATTAATAGTAAATACAAGTCAGCAAAACAATATTTATATCTTTAAGAACCAAAGTACAAGTAGCTCTATTTCCTTTCAATCCTCACCCATCACCCTTATTTCACCTTTAGGTCTGGTGAATCTTGCAGTGGGGGATCTGGATAATGACGGCTTACCTGACATTGCGGCTACTTCTATCGTGTATAGTAGTGTTTATCTTTTCAGAAATATAACATCGTCTACTATCGCCTTTGGGGATATTGAAGAAGCAAAGACTGATCTCAAACCCTGGGGAATTACACTTGGCGATGCTGACGGAGATGGCAGCACTGATATTATTGTTGCCTGTAGCCAAAGCAACTTTTTAAATGTTTTAGAAAACAACAGTACCCCGGGCGTCTTTTCATTTACCAAAAACAGCATTGCCATTTCTGAGAAATCGCGAAATGTAAAGTTGGGGGACATGAATGGAGATGCCAAGCCGGATCTGGTTTTTATCAGTTCGGAAACGTTTAATCTTTCGGTGATCAAAAACAACCATTGTGTGCAAGCCAAAGTAAGTCCGGCAGGACCGCTTGCAGTTTGTTCCGATACACAAGTAATACTTTCAGCACCTAGTGGACTAGGAATTTCCTATGAATGGTTTTTGGATGGAATTTCAATATTCGGACAAACAAACTCTTGGATTGAAGCTGTACAAGGCGGTACTTATACAGTCTCCATAACGTCAACTGATGGTTGTAGCAGTACTTCGGCGGGCGTAGATTTAACCATTGATTCGGCAGAAATGGGAACGGTAACGGCTTCTGCAAACAGTGTTTGTGCTGGGGGCACCATTACATTGACTGGCACCCCTGGCGGGACAAAATATATCTGGTCAGGCCCTAACGGCTTTTCAAGAGAAACGACAACCAATACCACCACTATCCCGAATGCAACAACTGCAAACAACGGCCAGTATTCTTTGGTAATGGAAAAGGGACTATGTTCCAGTTTGCCGATTACGTTCAACGCAACAGTAAATGCCTTGCCAAACCCTATTATTACACCTATCACCGGAACGCTTTCATTCTGTGAAGGAGGTTCCGTAGAGCTTTCCGCAGGCGCAGGATTTTCGGATTATAAATGGAAAAAGAATGGTTCTTTTATAACTTCTGCTGTTTCCTCAACCCTTGTTGCCTCAGAAGATGGTAATTATTCAGTAGTTGTCGCCAACGCCAACGGCTGTAGCAAAGAAAGCGCTGCCGTAACTGTCAGTGAAAACGATCCTCCGGTTGCCTCTTTTGTAACCGAAGCCAAATCATGTTTAGGACAAGAGATTGCTTTTGAAAACACCTCTCAAGTTACGGGCACTGCTTCTTATTTATGGGATTTTGGTGATGGCACTACATCCACTCAGGAGAATCCAGCACATATTTATTCAGGTATAAATAATTATACGGTTACACTTGAGGTAAGCTATAATGCCGACTGTAAAAGTACGGCTACAAAATCAATAGAGGTAATAGAAGCGCCGGTGTTGGAAATTACAGTCGAAGGAAATACCACCTTTTGTGCCGGGGACAGCGTGAAGCTTTCTGTTCCTGCAACATTTAAAAATTATGTATGGACAGCCGGAAGCGGAAGTTCTATCACTTCACCAAGTATTTATGCAAAAAAGGACGGGATTGTAACAGTTGCTGTAATCACCAATGAAGGCTGCACAATTAATGCAAGCATAGAGCTAAATGTATTAGAAAATCCGGAAATAACTATAGACTCGGATAAAATGGTTCTGAAACCAGGCGAGTCAGCACAACTCTTTGCCATTGGAGGAAATACCTATACATGGACCGAAGCAGATGGCCTGACTACATTGGATGTCAATAATCCGATGGTTACCCCCACCAGGACCACTACCTATATGGTGACGGGAACAAATAATATCGGATGTTCAGGAACAGCAGAAATTACCATAGAGGTCGATAATGAATTGAGTGTGACACCGCCAAAACTCTTTGTTCCTGAGTCTGACCTCACCTGGCAAATCGAGCAAATGGAGTACTATTCAGATTGTTCAGTAATTATCTTTAACAAGCAAGGTTTAAAGCTTTATGAACAAAAAGATTACAGTAACAATGCCTGGAACGGAACTTACAACAATCAGAACGTACCTGAAGGGGTCTATTATTTTGTAATAAGGTGTGAAGGAAATACAAATGATAAAACGGGAAGTATTACTTTGATGAGGTAGGGATTGGGGATTAGGTTTTGGGTGTTGGGGATTAGGGGGTTTGCGGTTAGCTTTTAGCGGTT
>CAMPJM010000308.1 GCA_946886805.1 uncultured Flammeovirgaceae bacterium
GTTTATATGCAGGTAAATGTTGCTCCATTAACTGAAATAATTCCAGATAATTTCCTAAATATTTATAATGTTCCCCGTGGGTTTGCGGCGTCCTTCCCGCCAAGGACGCAAAATCATCCTGCGCCAGTTTCGATCCGTCTTCTTTTACGTCAAACCGCTTTGTTATATATGCCTGAGTTCCATTTTTAAAGAATATCAATGCGTTTTCAGCCGTTTCTATCCCATAAACCTGACGCGCAATTTGCATCGTTAGGTGCTCATTGGCGGGTATCTGATCAGATTTTTTACCAGCTCCAGAAATTGGCTTTAAAATATAAGTTCCTCGTTCACCTTCATTGACTAGCCTTAACTTGTTCTTCTCAAGCAATACGGAGAATTTTTCCTGCACTCCCGAAATAGACATACGTTTTCGGTTTTCTTCAAAAAGTTCATCTGTTTCAGGGTTGGTTGCAGGCGAATCGTAGGGCAGGACATGATAAACCTTCTTACCCTGAAATAGCCTATTCAAACAAGTCCTACTATAGGTGTCAAATCCTTCAGCTAAGGTACCGGGACAGTATTTAATTTCAGGCAAATTCATTCGTCTCTATTTTAACAACTCTGACTGCACCGATAGTATCGTTTTTTGCAGTAGTCATCAACAATCCAAAATAATCATTTTGGTCAATTCTATAATGCCTACAAACTACTTGTTTGTTTGACCCTTCTGGCAGCATGTTAAAAAAAAAGGGAAACAAAAATTTTGAATGGTATTCCTGTTCAGTTTTAGGTAAGGAAAGACTAATGCCAGGCTTGTTCCTGTCTTCCACCCAAGAAGGGCTATATCGGAATGTGAATGACCCATCGTCATGTTGAGTTAACACTCCTGCTTCCTCATCTTTATATAAGATTTTGGCAACTCTCATTTGTTATGATATATATTTTTAACTTTTAAACAAACCTCCAATCCTAGCGCATCTGCCAATTTTTGTAAAGTTAGAAGCGTAGGATTTCCTTTTCCACTTTCAAACTGCTTTAAGGTTCTTAAGCCTACACCCGATAGTTGTGCCAAAGTTTCCTGATTTACTTGTAGCATATCCCTACGTTCCTTTATGATTTCGATTAGTGTGTCAAAGTGCATCATAATGCTCTATTTAATACAAATATAGTATTAATTTTCGCATTTCATACATATAGTGCAATATAACGCACAAATTACTGCCATTTTATGGCTCAAGTATTTAATATACCAAAAAAGTGCATCATAAAGCACTATTATGTTAAAATAAGTTGAGTGCTTATCTGAAATATAATATTTGTCGCCTGACCTTTTTGTAGCTAATTTAAATTAAATATAAGAATACATGATTGGTGAATATAACAATTTAAAAAAATAAACACTATTACCTTCAAGATTCTGCAAGTGCGATACAATCGCACAACTCACACACCCTCGTTACAAACGAGGACGATTGTCCTTAAAACTGCTAAAGTCTATGATCGCTAATAGCCCTCGTTTGTAACGAGGGTTCTCGAGACGTGCGATTGTATCGCACTTAATAAAACAACCCTTCTTAAGCTACCACCTTCTTCTGGATCCTGCCTTTTGAAAACAATAACAATCCAATAAAGGTCAACATTCCGTTCACCAGTAAAATCTCAAATCCAAATCTATAACCTCCAAGAAGCTCCTCAGAATATATATCGATTAAATAAGATAGCAAAGGGGAAAGAATACAAATAATTGGCACCCATTTGTCCCTTACCTGCAAATTAGTAAAGAGACCGAAAGAATATAAGCCAAGCAAAGGGCCGTACGTATACCCGGCCGCTAAAAATACTGCCGTAATCACGCTTCGATCATTAAAAGCGTTAAAAACCAAAATGACCACTAGCAATATAAGGGAAAAAACTATGTGAACTTTTATACGCGTGCTCTTCTGAATATCCTCTGCCTTTTCCCCAAGATTAATAATGTCTACACAAAAAGAAGTGGTAAGCCCTGTCAAAGCAGAGTCGGCACTGGAATACGCCGCTGCTATAACCCCCAAAAGAAATAAGATACCAACAATCACGGGGAAATTATTCATGGCAAGCATTGGGTAAAGATCATCCGTTTTTTCAGGAATTTGAATCCCATTCTCAGTAGCGTAAATAAATAGCAAAGCACCAAGAGATAAAAATAAAAAGTTAACAAAAACCAGTACCACGCTGAAAGAAAACATGTTCTTTTGGGCATCTTTAAGCGACCGACAAGTAAGGTTTTTTTGCATCATGTCCTGGTCAAGCCCTGTCATCACAATTGCGATGAAAGCTCCGGCAAGAAACTGCTTAAAAAAGTTTTTGCCGGTCTGCCAATCCCAATAGAATATTTTCGAATAACCGCTTGATTGGATGGTGTCCACCATTCCCCCAAAGGTAAGGTTCAAATCATTTTTAATAAGATAAATACTTATGACCACAGCAGCAACCATAAAAGTAGTTTGCAGCGTATCGGTCCATACAATTGTTTTTATTCCGCCTTTGAATGTATAAAGCCAAATTAATAAAATAGTAATGGTTACCGTTATCCAAAAAGGAACGTCCCAAGCATCAAACAAGGCAATCTGCAATACTCCTGCCGCAAGAAAAAGTCTAAAAGAAGCACCTATTATTTTAGAAATCAGAAAGAAAATGGCACCGGTTTTATACGACCAAAAACCGAACCTTTGTTCAAGATAAGTATAGATCGAAACAAGGTTGAGCCGATAATACAATGGCATTAAGACCAGCGCAATCACCGCATAACCAACTAAATGACCCAAAATCAGTTGGAAATATGAAAATTGAGAATTCCCAACCTCTCCCGGCACAGAAATAAAAGTAACACCCGAAAGAGATGCGCCAATCATGCCAAAAGCTACTAGATACCACGGGGATTGTCGGTTCCCTGTAAAAAAGGTATCATTATTTGCTCCCCTGGAGGTAAGATAAGAAATAATTAAAAGTACGCCGAAATAAACCGAGATAATCAACAGAACTAAAAGTGGATCCATGTGTTTCTATTTATAGATTAAGCTAAATTGGGGATTTTTTTTTAAATTTGCCAACTAACTATCAAAACCATGGACTATTCGTATAAAGAAGAACAGCTGACAGAGGTACTGGAGGATGTTGGGTCATCGGACATTAAAGATTTAATTATTTTCAATGATGACTACAATACTTTTGACCATGTCATCGATACTTTAATTAAAGTTTGCAAACATTCGCTTCAACAAGCCGAACAATGTACATACATTATACATTATAAAGGCAAATGTGCAGTTAAAAAAGGCCTATTAAAAGAATTAAAGCCTATGAAAGAAGCCATATGCGATGCCGGTATTTCAGCTAAGGTTGTTTAAATTAAATATCACCTTATCCATAGCGCTATACCTTCATGCATTTTTCCTCAAAATTAATAGAAGAGGCAGTAAATGAAATTTCAAAGCTGCCTGGCATTGGAAAAAAAACCGCATTACGCCTTGTGCTGTTTTTGTTAAAGGAGGAAAAAGAAAGTACTCTGACTTTAACTGAGGCTTTAATTAATCTTAGGACAAAAATTCAATATTGTAATGTCTGCCATAACATTTCAGATCACGCTGTTTGCTCAATTTGTTCCTCGGCAAAAAGGGACAAAGGAATCATCTGCGTTGTAGAAAACCTACCGGATGTTATTGCTATTGAAAATACAGCTCAATATTTTGGCACCTATCACATATTAGGAGGTGTAATTTCTCCTATAGAAGGCATAGGCCCTGGCGATCTAAACCTAGAATCATTGCTAAAGCGAGTAAAGGACAGTGAGGTGCAAGTTCAGGAGATAATCCTGGCACTGGGCAGTACAATGGAAGGTGATACCACCTCGTTTTATATAACTAAGAAGCTAAAAGATTTCCCGGTAAAAATAAGCACCATTGCCCGTGGCGTACCTGTGGGCGGTGAATTAGAATTTACCGATGAAATTACGCTTGGCAGAAGCATCCTGCGCAGAACTGCCTACGAATTTTAATTTCCATCAATCCTATACGGTTTACTTTTCCTTCTCTTTTTTCATTCTTTTCTCACCTGTCCTGAAATAAGTCGTATGGAGAAATCCTGCTATTATGCTTATATCGCTATTTATTATTTTTTTTCAATTATTCCCTTTAAAAAAAGTACTGTAATTAGTAACTAATCACCATATTAATTAATTTTGGCTGTTCAAAATTAATATTATGACTATTACGGATACAAACTTCTTATCAGACAGGATTAACAACCTTACGGAATCTGCTACCTTGGCAATGGCGCAAAAAGCCAGAGAACTAAAAGCAAAAGGAATTGATATTATTAGTTTAAGTTTAGGGGAGCCTGACTTTAAAACGCCAAAACATATTTGTGAAGCTGCGAAGAAAGCTATTGATTCAGGAGCGTACTTTTCTTATCCTCCTGTTGCAGGATATCCTGAGCTGAGAACTGCAATTGCAGCAAAACTGAACAGAGACAATAGCATTCCTGCGAAGGCAGAAAATATTGTGGTATCAGCAGGTGCTAAACATTCTATAGCCAACTTAATGCTTTGCTTGTTAAATCCTGGTGATGAGGTAATAGTATTCTCTCCTTATTGGGTGAGCTATGCTGAAATAATTAAGCTCGCAGAAGGAGTGCCTGTTTTTATAGAAGGCGGCATTGAAAATAATTTTAAAGCAACTGCCCAACAGTTGGAAGATGCGATAACAGACAAAACTAAAGCGGTAATATATTCTTCACCGTGCAATCCCACAGGAGCGGTTTTTTCTAAAGATGAATTAACTGCTATTGGAAAAGTAATAGCAAAGCATAAAAACATTTTTGCGATTGCCGATGAGATTTATGAATATATAAACTACACTGGCGAACATTTCAGCCTTGCATCTATTCCAGAAATATACGATCAGGTGATTACTGTCAATGGTTTTGCAAAAGGATACGCAATGACTGGCTGGAGAGTTGGTTATATTGCCGGGCCATTAGCCATTGCAAAAGCTTGTGAGAAAATACAAGGACAGGTAACTTCCGGAATTTGTTCTATTGCACAAAGAGCAGCATTGGCGGCTATTACCGAAGATCTGGCGCCTACTTATGAGATGGCAAAAGCCTATGCTTCCAGAAAAGAACTTGTTGCATCATTATTAAAAGACATTCCTGGAATAAAATCAAATGATCCTGAAGGAGCTTTTTACTTTTTTCCAGACGTAAGCGCCTATTTCGGTAAAAGCGACGGGGAGGCAAATATCAAAAATGCGGATGATCTTTGCTTATATCTTTTAGATAAAGCACAGGTATCATTGGTGACAGGAGATGCCTTTGGTGCACCAAATTGCGTACGTATTTCATATGCAGCATCCGAAGAAAATCTGAAAAAAGCTCTTTTAAATATAAAGAAGGCCTTATCTGCGTTAAAATAAAATAATCTTCGTTTGATTATTAGAGATAAATCATCAAATTACAA
>CAMPJM010000309.1 GCA_946886805.1 uncultured Flammeovirgaceae bacterium
TTTAGTTTCTCTCCTTTTTGCCCTGCATTGTATGCCTCTACTGAATCGTATTTTCTAAATCCCTGAGAATCTCTATAAGACCTGACAAGCCCAGTGTTTTTGAAGGCTCTTATCTCATGACTATGTGTTCTCCTGGTATTTCTTATATAACAAAAATCTCCCCAGAAGTGGTAAAATGGAAAAAGCAAGCCTTCCACGTTGTCCATCTTTTCCGCATTATATATTTCAGTTTTTAGGGTTTGGATTGTGTCTTCATGAATTACCTCGTCTGCTTGAATATGAATCAGCCAGTCTCCCGATGCATTGTCTAGTCCTATATTTGCCTGTTGTGCGAAAATTTTACCGCTTTTTCGCATTTCCAAATCCCAGACTGTATCTACAATTCTTATTTTATCCGTACCTATAGCTTCGACGGCTTCTCGTGTTCCATCGGTAGAATCTCCTACCACAACTATCATTTCATCCACAATTGGAAGTAAAGATTGAATAGCGGCTATAAAAGGATAACCAAAATCAAAACCGTTTCTTACATACGTAAAGCCGCTTATTTTCATATTATAATTTAATTGAATTAATAATCATTAGTAATATCCTTTCAAAGTAAATCATTTTTTATAAAAGAAGGTTTTACTCTACTAATTATTCTTACTTAACTTTTACATTTTAAGTGACGTTCACCCAATTGATCATGAGATAAGTAACTTAATTGCGATGGGTCAAAAGCGGATCTAAAAAAAAGCAAGCGTATTACAACCTACTCTAAATCTCGTCCAGCAATAGTAGTTGGGTCGCTTATTACCAATTCATCCTCTATCATCCGGTTATTGTACTGCTGAATAAAAGCTTTGACCCGGCTTTGCATATAAGCTTCCTGCTCCGGCAATTTTCCACGCAGATCTTCTTTCAATAAAGGATCTTTAACATAATTAAAAAAGCCTACGGTCTGCTGACCGTCAAACTGAATCATATATTCGCCTTCGAACCATTGATACACTCCCAGATAATTGATTGCAAAGTCAGGGTTTTCATCGGGATTGAGCATGTTTTTTCCGAAAGAAAAGAAAGGCTCGTCGTAATCTAGATAGCCCAAAACAGTAGGCATGATATCTAATTGCTGGACAACCCGGTGTTCAACTCCTCTGAACTCTTTATCCCCGGGTGCAAAGAAAAGTATTGGTACGGAAAATGCTCCCCAGGCAGTTTGGTATTCGGGGTAATATTTGGCCGTCGCCGTATGATCTGCCGTAATCACAAAAAGGGTATTATCATACCAAGGCATCGATTTAGCTTTCTCAAAGAATTTTTGGAGTGCCATATCAGTATAGTTGATGCACTCATAAATAGGTAAAGGCCCTTTGTTAAATTTTCCCTCATATCGCTCCGGAATCTTATGCGGATGGTGCGACGAAACCGTGAATACGCTGCTCATAAAAGGCTCTGGAAAAGTGTTCATTTTTTCGGCATAGAACTGAAGAAATTCCTCATCCCAAATTCCCCAAAGACCATCATAATCCTCATCATTGCCATACTCGCTTTTGCCGTAATATTCTTGCACTCCTATCAAATTCATAAAGGCTCCAAAGCCCATAGAGCCGTTTGGTGCGCCATGAAAAAAGGAGGTATGATAGCCTTTTTCTCCCAACAAACGTGGCAAGCTAGGTAATTCATTGCTGGCATATTGGGTCAAAACAAAAGAACCTTCCAGACTAGGTATACCGGCGAGCACCGAAGGTAACGCATCAATTGACTTCTTTCCATTAGCAAATGAACGCCAATACACTTTGCTTTTCAGCATGAGCGTATCTAGGAAGGGCGTGAAACTCTGATATCCTTCCTCTCCCATCAAATGGGAATTATATCCTCCCATTGCCTCTTTGCTAAAGCTTTCGAGTATCAGGACAACCACATTTTTAGGTTTGAATACCGCCGTGTCGTTTGGATAATGAATGGGGGAATACACCGAATTTAAGACAGCTTTATCTTCATAATAACTTACTTTTTCAAAATTTGCCTTGCCTATCGTTCGCAACATCGAAAATGGCGTGTTCAGAACAAGATACATCTCTTTTGGACGTTCCACGTAAGCTCCTGCATTGCTCAGCGTAATGGGTCGGGTGCTATGTAAAAAGCCGCCTCGCATGCCCGCAACACACAGACCTATAGCCAAACCCATCACTACGGTATGAACTGGGTAGTATATCCAGGGATTTACCTTAGTGGGAACAGCGATTTTTACCTGCTTATACAGGTAAATCATCAGGAAGATGAGCCCTAGCCAAAGTAAAGCAATGTACCAGTAATCTACCAGAAAGCTCCAGCCAAGTGCGCCCATATTCTCATTAGAAAATTCCTCAAATACACTCCATGTAGTACGACGCAAGGTAAAACGATAATAGATAATATCACTTAAGTTGGCAGCCAGACCTATACTGTTGCAGAAAATGAAAACATACATGACAACCTTCTGGTAAGAGGCTCTGTAGCGAAACCGGAAAGGAATCAACATAAGCACGATAAACAGCCCATTGGTATAGAGTACCGCAGACAAATCGAACCGCATGCCTGCAAGCAACATATAGCTGAAATCCCCCAGGCTGGTATCTTCAAACATACTCATGTTAAAAATGAAGAACAATATCCGTGAAATAGCATAAAAAAGCATAGCCAAGGCAAGGTATTTAACCAATGCCATGTGCACATTTTGCCATATATCTTTTTTGTTAACAATCATGTTGAATTAGTTTGAATGACATAGCCGATATTCCAAAGCGGAATAGATTAAAAGAAGGCACAAATTTAATGCATCTTTAGTGTTATCGGGTTCTTGTGTAAGAATATTTTGATTCCGAAAAGAAATTAGTTGCCATGTGAATAGGCTAAATAGTTATTTACGATTCAAATTATTATTGATTCATCTACAGGCTACTTAATCGGTATTTTTTAAAGAAACCAACTCTCCTTTTTTTCGAGGATATTTCCACCTTTTATGTGACCATAGCCAATCTGAGGGACTCTCCCTAATCGTTTTTTCGAGGGCATTTACATACCGCAGGGTAATTTCATTTTTTTCTGTGTTACCCGGATCGTCAGTTAAAACAGAAAATTTTGCCTTGTAAAAGCCTCTTTTAACCCTCCACATTTCGATATATAGCACAGGGAGGTCAAGCTTGATGGCAATCTTTTCGGCTCCGGTAAAAAATTTTGATTCCTGGTGCAGAAAATTGGTCCACAAGGCATTCGCCCCATCACCTGGTGACTGGTCGGCCATTAGCGCATTTACTTTTAGGATATCTTTTCTAGCTATCAGAGACTTGACAAAATCTTTTTTCTCAACCAGGTTGCCGCCAAATCTGCTCCTGATATCTTTCATTAATCTTTCAGAAAATTCATTTGTGAGCTGGAGGTATACGGCATCTACAGCATGGCTGATTTGAAGTGTACTTGAGCCGGTCAACCATTCCCAATTACACTGATGGGCGGTAAGTACAATAACGGATCTTTTTTGATGGTAAAATTTCTGTAAAACCTCAAGATTTTCAATATCTACCCTTTTTATTAATTCATCTTCTGAAATAGTCATCATTTTAATTGTCTCCAGGATGACATCCAAAAGGTTCTTATAAAAGCCTTTTGCCGTTTTGGTTATTTCCTTCTCATCTTTTTCCGGAAAGGAATTTCGTAGGTTATTAAAAACGACCTTTTTCCTATATCTTAAAACATAGTAGATGAGATAATAGAGGAAGGACGATAACAGATATAATAAAGGGAAAGGGATTTTAGAAAACAGCCTTATAAAGCGCATAAAATAAAATAATATTTGTCGAAAGTTTTATATTTTCTACGAAGATAAGGTATCTGAACCTAACCTTTTTCTTTATTTAGCATACTCTTTGTAGTATAATGCAACAATATGTAACAACATGAGTTAAATAATAATAATTCCGACATATTTTTTAGCCTGTGTTTTATTCTTGTCGGAGCCATGATTTATAAAACAGTGATAGTATGTCAGAAAATTTAAGACAAAATTATACGGCACTAGAAAAAGGTAGAATCTTTGATAAAGAATTTATGCCCAACATAGATTCTATGTATAATTTTGCGTACAGGCTTACCTTTGATGAAGACGATGCAAAAGATCTGGTGCAGGAAACCTATCTAAAGGCATTTAGATTTATTAATTCTTTCGAACAAGGAACTAACGCCAAAGCGTGGTTGTTCCGAATATTAAAAAATAGCTTCATAAATGACTTTAGAAAGAAGAGCAAGGAACCTTCTAAAGTCGATTACCAGGAAGTAGAAACTTTTTACAATTCTGAAGATACTGAGGTGTCCGTTACTACCGATTTAAGAGTAGAGACAATTCAGGACATGATAGGGGACGAGATATCCAATGCGCTCAATTCCCTTGCCGTAGATTTTAGAACTGTTATTATACTTTGTGACCTGGAAGGCTTTACTTATGAAGAAATGGCCAAGATTTTAGATATTCCTATTGGTACGGTTCGGTCTCGACTTCATAGAGCACGGAATTTATTGAAGGAAAAATTACAATCTTATGCCGAATCAATGGGTTATAAATAAAAAATTTTTGTAATATGGCGATTATTTTTACTAATTGGCTGAAAAATACTTTGAAACGGAAAGAAAATTCGACGGAAATGTGTCAGGAAAGCAAGAAATGTATTGAAATACTTGAGCTTCTTTTAGATGGAGAGGCCGATCCTGATCAAGAGGATTTCTTTCGGAACCACATTGAAAAGTGCATGCCTTGCTATCAGCACTACAATTTAGAAAAAACAATCAAAGAGATTCTGAAGACGAAAATTGAAAAAAAACCCGTACCTCAGGATCTGGTCGACTCCATAAAATCAAAAATAAAAGAAACGGTATAACCTTCCTTCATGCATCAAGGCAAAGCTTTTATATTTTCTGCCCCTTCCGGATCCGGAAAGACTACAATAGTAAAACATCTCTTACAAAATAATCCCAATTTAGGTTTCTCAATCTCAGCCTGTACGCGTGATAAGCGGGGGCGTAACGAAGAAAATGGCAAGGATTACTACTTCCTCTCTCCTGAAGAATTCAAGATGAGAATTGATAATGACGAGTTCATAGAGTGGGAAGAGGTATACGCCGGAAATTTTTATGGCACCTTAAAAACAGAAATAGAACGGATTTGGTCGGAAGGTAAACACGTCATATTTGATGTTGATGTAAAAGGCGGGCTTAATTTGAAAAATTATTTTAAAGAAAAGGCCTTGGCTGTCTTCGTAAAGGTCCCATCGTTAGAGGAGCTGGAAAGTCGTCTTAACGATCGCAATACTGATACTCCCAGCAGTATTTCTCAAAGATTGTTCAAGGCAAAATTCGAAATGAAATTTGAGAATGAGTTTGACGTAATCTTAGTTAATGAAAATTTAGAAGAATCATTAAGAAAAGCCCAAAAATTAGTAGATGATTTCGC
>CAMPJM010000310.1 GCA_946886805.1 uncultured Flammeovirgaceae bacterium
TCCCACCAGATTAGATTCTCTAAAAGCCGTTAAGGAAGCACTTAGGGTTATGAGGACTGAGAATAACGAGGCCAGAAAGCAGTTGCAAGAATGGCACAAAAGAGTAGTTAAGGAAAATATTGACAGGTATAATTCTCACCTTTATAGTGAATCCGCAGCATCCGCTTTAAAAGTGGAAGAAGTAAAGCCTGTTTATACCGGTCATGAAACTCATGTGGATGGGAGAGAAGTACTTCAGGCTTGCTTTGATGCCGCCTTAAAAAGAGATCCCAAAGTTTTCGCTTTTGGGGAAGATGTAGGTAAAATTGGAGATGTAAACCAGGCTTTTGCAGGATTACAGGCAAAATATGGTGAACTAAGAGTTACAGATACTGGTATCAGGGAGGTAACTATTATCGGGCAGGGGGTAGGCGCAGCATTAAGAGGATTAAGGCCTATTGCTGAAATTCAGTATTTAGACTATTTAATTTACGCATTGCAAACCCTTTCCGATGATCTGGCAAGTTTGCAGTACAGAACTAAAGGCGGCCAAAAGGCCCCGGTTATTATTAGAACACGAGGTCATAGGTTGGAAGGTGTATGGCATTCAGGGTCTCCCATGGGAATGATACTTCACAGTCTCAGGGGTATTTATTTGTTAGTGCCCAGAAATATGGTTCAGGCAGCAGGAATGTACAACACCATGCTTAAATCAGATGATGCGGCATTGATTATAGAGAGCCTTAATGGCTATCGTTTAAAAGAACAGATCCCAGCCAATATAGGCGAGTTCACTGTGCCAATTGGTGTGCCTGAAGTAATCAGGGAGGGAAGCGATGTCACCATAGTGACATATGGTTCTATGTGCAGGATAGTCATGGAAGCCGCAGAGCAGCTTAATAAATTGAGTATTAGTTGTGAAGTCATTGATGTTCAAACACTTTTGCCTTTCGATATCAACCATACCATTGTTGAATCAGTTAAAAAAACCAATAGGGTAGTATTTGCTGATGAAGATGTTCCAGGAGGTGGCACGGGTTATATGATGCAGGAAGTTATTGAAACTCAGGAAGCTTACTTTTACTTGGATTCAAAACCTGTAACAGTCTCTGCCAAGGCACATAGGCCAGCTTATGGTTCTGATGGCGATTATTTCTCAAAGCCCAACCCTGAGGAGGTTTTTGACAAAGTTTACGCTCTAATGTCAGAGAGCGATCCGCAAAAATTTCCCGTACTTTATTGAGTAATTTGATAACCACGTATTATCCTGTCTTACTTGTCAATAATCAAAATTTGATCAAGCGTAAATACAGGCGATTCTACGATGTTGCTGTAGTTTCCTGCCTTGTCAGCAATTTGGATTTTCATTTTAAGAGCGTTGTTTCCAAAATACTGACGGAGATTTTGCGCTCTGAAAAAGTAAGAAAGCGTTCCTTGTAGTGGCCTGCTGTGGTCTTCGGTGTTTAAACTTGCAAAACGACCGCTTGCCGGAATGCAGGTTTCTTCAAAAAAGTTAAATTCTTGGAAGGACCCATCTTCTTGTTGAATTAAAAATTCTATAATAAAGTTTTTGCTTTTAGGGTTTGTTTGAATATATACAGTATCGGTCACTGCATTGTCGTCTACCACTCTTCCCAGGATCCTATAATCCAAGCAACTATATTCAGGCAATGTATCTAGATCGCCAATTCTTAAAAGATTTTCAGAGGAAATGCCTTCAATATTGTATATTGGATTATGGGGAGGGTCTGCGGAAAAATAAGTAGCTTCATGAAATGGTGGTTCCTTTGCCTCCTCACTTGATATCCCAAGATTACCATCCCCATCTTCAAAGTTTACTGAAATTATTAGTGAATCCTGACCTAAAGGATTGAAGCCAAATTTTACGCTTTCATAGGTTATTGTAGGCACATCAGAAAATTCAGGGGCCCGTTCGCAAGAAGAGAATGCAAGTATTGCCAATATAAACCCCGGAAGGATTGCAATTTTATTTCGCATAAGATATTTTTAAATTAACTTCAACAAAACTTAACATAGACAATGGATTACCTATTCAACGAATGAATAAATTTAATAGTTTTAAAGAAAGCTTGTTTAAAGTAAACGCAGAAAATTTTGAAAAATATGCGCTACAGCTTTTTAATTTTCAAGCAAATTACAATCCAATTTATAAACAATATATTGGTAATATAAATATTAAACCTGAGAATATAAATTCTTTGGAGAATATACCTTTTTTGCCCATTGAATTCTTTAAAACACAAACGGTGAAGACTTTGAATTGGGAGTCGGAGGTCGTTTTCGAGAGTAGTGGTACAACGGGCGAAATCAGAAGTAAGCATCATATTGAGGATTCTGAGTTTTATAATCAGGTAAGTAAGAAATTTTTTGAGGATAAGTACGGTAAGTTGAAAGACTTGAATATTATGGCACTGCTACCGAGTTATCTGGAAAGGGAAAACTCATCTCTGGTAGCAATGGTGTCGTATTTTATTAAGGAAAGTAAATCTGCCTATTCCGGCTTTTATCTTTATAATGTAGACGAACTTGTAGAGAATATCATCAGGCTTAAGGATAAATCAAAGCCAATTATATTAATAGGGGTAAGCTTTGCGTTATTAGATTTGGCGGAACGGTTGAAAAGTAATTTTTCGAACCTTATTGTAATGGAAACGGGCGGAATGAAGGGAAGGAGAGAGGAGCTGACGCGGGATGAACTGCACAGCGTTTTGAAAGAATCATTTTCTATCAAGGCTGTTCATTCAGAATATGGTATGACAGAGCTATTGTCTCAGGCTTATGCTAAGGAAGATGGAATATTTGAGCCACCTCCCTGGATGAAGGTTTTAATTAGAGATCCCAACGATCCATTTAATTTAACCAACCAGGAAAGAACCGGTGGAGTAAATATAATTGACCTCGCAAACATTCATTCCTGTGCTTTTGTTGAGACTCAGGATTTGGGAAGAAAAATAGGCAGCGACACATTTACGATTTTAGGGAGATTTGACAATTCTGATATAAGAGGATGTAATCTTTTGTCAATTTAATAACATTTTGGCTGCTTTTTTATAAATATTCTCTTAATATTTTGAATTGTTTTTATCTTTTATTACTTTTGAATATAATCATTTTTTACAAAAATTATTTCCACGATGAAACTTAAAATCATTTTGTTTTTTGCAATTATTGTAAGCAGTGTTGCATGTAGTCAAAAAACTTGTCCTACGTATACATTAGAAGATACAGCTACTGAAGTTTCTGCAGAAAAAGTGTAAATGTGTTATAGATATTGATAAACAGGAAGGGATAAAAAAAGGCCTCAAAAGTTATCTTCTGAGGCCTTTTTCATGGGACAAATCCTTGATTAAGCAGATTCTGATTTACCGGTCATGCGTTTTCTCTCGTTTTCATTAAGATAAATTTTACGCATTCTGATAGACTTTGGAGTTATTTCCAAATATTCATCCTTTTGGATGTATTCCATTGCTTCTTCAAGAGAAAATCTTCTTTTTGGCGCAATTCTAACATTCGAATCAGATCCTGAGGCTCTCATGTTAGTTAATGCCTTTCCTTTCTGAACATTCACTACAATATCGTTTTGTCTGCTATGCTCTCCAATTACCTGGCCTTCATATAATTCCTCTCCCGGATCAACAAAAAATACCCCACGGTCTTGCAATTTATCTATAGAATAAGCAGTTGAAGGTCCGGTTTCCATAGAAATCAAAGATCCATTAACTCTTCCTGGAATCACTCCTTTATAAGGCTCGTATTTGCTAAATCTATGGTTCATGATTGCCTCTCCAGCGGTAGCTGTCAACACATTGTTTCTTAAACCAATTAATCCCCTTGCTGGAATGTCAAACTCCAGGTGTTGAAGATCGCCTTTGGGTTCCATTATTTTCAGCTCCCCTTTTCTTTGGGTTACAAGTTCAATCACTTTTCCAGATGAAGAATCAGGAACGTCTACCACAAGATGTTCAATAGGTTCACATTTTTCTCCGTCTATTTCCTTGAAAATTACCTGAGGTTGACCCACTTGTAATTCATAACCTTCTCTCCTCATCGTTTCTATTAAAACTGATAAGTGAAGGATTCCTCGGCCATAAACCAGGAATTTATCCTCAGAATCAGTTTCTTCCACTCTAAGTGCCAGGTTCTTTTCTGTTTCCTTAAATAGTCTTTCTCTTATATGTCTTGAAGTAACTAATTTACCTTCTTTTCCAAAAAATGGAGAAGTGTTGATGGTAAACAGCATATTCATGGTAGGCTCATCTATAGAAATCCTTGGTAGAGGTTCAGGGTTTTCAAAATCAGTTAGTGTATCACCAATATCAAAACCTTCTATACCTACTATAGCACAAATATCTCCCGCACTCACCTCGGAAACCTTTAATTTGCCTAATCCTTCAAAAACCTGAAGTTCTTTTATTTTAACTTTCTTAACAGAGCCATCTTTTTTACAAAGACCCATGGTAGCTCCTTCTTTAAGGGTTCCCTGGTAGATCCTGCCTATTGCAATCCTTCCAACAAATGAGGAGAAGTCTAGCGATGTAATTTGTATTCTTGGTATACCTTCTCTTCTCTCCGGGCCAGGAATGTTTTCGATTACTGCGTCAAGAAGCGGAATAATGTCTGTGGTAGGTTTGTTCCAATCTGTGCTCATCCATCCCTGTTTCGAAGAACCGTAGATTGTTACGAAATCCAGTTGCTCCTCTGTAGCATCCAAATTAAACATCAGGTCAAATACCTGCTCATGGACTTCGTCAGGTCTACAATTTTCTTTATCTACCTTATTCACTACAACTATAGGCTTAAGACCTAAAGCAAGTGCTTTGCCTAATACAAACCTGGTTTGAGGCATTGGTCCCTCAAATGCATCTACTAAAAGTAGTACACCATCGGCCATCTTAAGAACTCGCTCCACTTCACCGCCAAAATCTGCGTGACCAGGGGTATCGATAATGTTTATCTTGGTTCCATTATATCGTACTGAAACATTTTTCGATAAAATAGTTATACCTCTTTCCCTTTCAAGATCATTATTATCAAGAATCAAATCACCTGAGCCCTGATTTTCCCTAAATATTTTAGAGGCATGTATAATCTTATCTACTAATGTTGTTTTGCCATGGTCAACGTGTGCTATTATGGCAATATTCCTTATGCTTTCCATCTTAAGCTTTAAAATTTAAAGGTCGCAAAGGTACTAAATTCTATGATGATATTTATTTTTATATCAATATATTTTAAGACATAATTCACGGTGGTTTAGTCAAGGTTTTCGCTTCCTTTTTGAGAGACAGATAAACACGCCTAACTAAACGATACTTACTCCAAGCTAAAATAGAAATTATGCAACTACTCAAGTATAATGACGAAATAATATATCGTCATTCTCCCATAGGGATGCCTTTGGCGCGGAATTTACGGAGTTTTTCACGGAGTAAATATCCGGAATCCCCCGATATGAAT
>CAMPJM010000311.1 GCA_946886805.1 uncultured Flammeovirgaceae bacterium
TTTTTTGGAATTCCTATTATATTTGCCCCTGTATTTATAATTAGTCTAAATAAATTTTTTTTCTCACTTACGATTAATAAATTTGTGGCAGATTTATTACTTAAATAATGGCAACAGCAAAATTTTGATTCAGCATATCAAAAACATCGGGGTCTTTTTAATCGTAGCTTGTTTTTCTAATATTCTTTGGGCTCAGAGTTCGGATAAAGCACGCGTGTTGGGAACAGTGACATCTTCTTCAGGCGAAGTATTAATTGGCGTGACTGTTATGTTAAAAAATACCAACATCGGGACTTTCACAAACACCGAAGGTCGATTTGAAATTAAAGATATTCCACCAGGAAATTATGTGCTGCACGTGCGATACGTGGGTTTTGAAACAGAGGAAATAGCCTTGGAATTAAAGCCTTCTCAAAAACTCACTATAAATTTAGAACTTCACGAAGCAGCTCTGATGACCGATGAGGTGCAGGTAAATGGCAAATCCGTGACAAGACAAATAAACGAGCAATCCTTTGCTGTTACTGCAATTTCTGCCAAAGAGTTTTACAATAGCACTTCTGATGCTAAAGCGATGCTTAACAGAGTGTCGGGAGTGAGGGTGTTGGAAGAAGGTGGTTTAGGGTCAGATCTGAGCTTTACACTAAATGGTTTTTCAGGCGATCAGGTTAAGTTTTTTTTGGATGGTATTCCCATGGATAAATTTGGCTCGTCCCTCAGCCTCAGTAGTATTCCTGTTAATATCATTGACAGAATTGAGGTTTACAAGGGTGTTGTTCCCGTATGGCTGGGTACAGATGCCTTGGGTGGGGCTGTAAATATCATCACAAATCAACAGGCTAATTTCTTAGATGCTTCGTATTCATTCGGATCCTTTAACACCCATCGGGCGTCGCTTAATGGAGCGTATACGAACCCCCAAAACGGCTTTACTTTTCGAGGAAGCCTCAGCTACAATTATTCGGATAATAACTACAAAGTATGGGTTCCTATCGAAGAAGGAAACAATATAATCGATACCGCTGAGGTGGAAAGGTTTCATGACCGTTATCGCTCTGGAATCGCTAAACTGGAAACAGGTTGGGTAAACCGAAAGTTTGCCGATCAACTCCTGATTGGAATTATTGCATCAGGCGACGACAAAGAAATGCAGACTGGAACTACCATGAACAGTGTGTATGGTGGTATCACCCGGAACAGCCGGTCTGTGGTCCCTACGCTTAAATATAGCAAAGACAACCTTTTTACAGAGGGCTTAAATGTGAGCCTTTATACCGCTTATAATAGTACCACAAGCGAAGTAATTGATACGCTTCGCGGCGTTTCCTATAATTGGTTAGGCGATACCACCCTTACGCCTGGATCCGAGGATGGGGAGCTGTCCCGGACGTTTACCACCATGGATGACCATGAATTTAACAGCCAGTTCAATGTCGGTTACATCATCCATCCTAAGCATTCATTGGTATTTAATTATTCGCTGTCGCATTTTCAAAGAGAGACCTTTGATGCAGAGAACCCCGATAAAATTGAAAATAAGTATCCAAAATCATTAAATAAGCAGGTAATGGGATTTGCTTATAAATTTGACCCCAATAAAAAATGGAGTGCTACACTTTTTGGAAAGTTCTATTTGCTGAAAGCGGAAACCAGTAAAGTGTTTGATGCCGCTCTTGAAACTGAGCGGACTGATGCATTTGAGGTTCGAAAGGAAAATGTGGGTTATGGATTGGCCAGTTCCTATTTTTTACTGCCCAAGCTTCAGCTAAAAGCATCTTACGAACATACATACCGTATGCCATGGGCTTCTGAAATATTTGGCGACGGTTTGTTTATACAGTCCAATCCAGACCTTGGGCCAGAGCAAAGCCACAATCTTAACATTGGTGCAGCGTACGGCTTTCAACTTACTCCTGATCATCAGTTCAACATGGAAAGCAGCCTTATTTACCGAGAGTCAAAAGACTTAATCTATCAGGTTGTAACGGTGGCCAGTCCGCTAACGCACTATGACAATTTAAAAGAGACCAGGACATTGGGTGTGGAGGGAAATATTAAATATCAGTGGAAAGAAAAGTTGCGTCTGGGAGGCAATATTACCTTTCAGGATATTACAGATCAGGCAGATTCTGTATACAATGAGTCCTATACCAATACCGGCTATCAAAAGAACTTCCAAAAAGGATTTCGGTTGCCCAATAAACCTTATTTGTTTGGCAATGCAAATGCAGGACTTACTTTCAACAATGTTTTGTCTCAGGATGCTGTATTAAATATCAATTACTTTTTCAATTTCGTCGAGCAATATTTCCTCAGTTGGGCGGAATATGCTTCCAAAGACAATAAAGAGGTAATTCCAAGGCAAACTTCCCATGACCTGGAGCTCTCTTATAGCTTACAGGAGGGAAAATACAATATTTCAGTTGAGTGCCGAAACCTGACCGACGCCAGGCTTTATGATAAATATTACTTACAGAAGCCTGGACGGGCATTTTATATCAAGTTAAGATATGTTCTTTGACATTTAATAATCATGTACAACCTCAATAAATAAAAATGTTTTTAAATAACTCAGTTAGGCAATGGACATTGGCATGTATAAGCCTTTGCGCAGTCGTGTTTTCAACCTCTTGTGATGATAATGAAAATAATCCGGATCCGGTTGAAGCAGAAAATCCCTTTGTGCTCTCTCTTGCGATCCAGGGCAGCGAAGGCAACTTTACCTACTATACTGTTCCATTTGAAGATGTCATGAACGGGTCACTTTCTGCCGTTGGACAAGGCATAGAGCAGCCCGGTTATTATGATTTCACTAAAATTGACAATACAATTTACAGCATTGGTGGTTTGGATGATGTAAATGTTGTGGGCATTTCTAAAAACGAAGATGGAGCACTCAGTCAAATAGGCAATGTTTCTTTCGACAATAGCCTTGAGGATTTAGTAAGGGCAGATGATAATACCTTGGTCGGTGTCGAGCTATCCCCGGCCTCCGACATCGTGAGATTCCATACAATTGACGCCAATACGGTGGAGGTAACCAGTACAAAAGAACACCCAGTTTCAGATATTACCGAACACGTAGGACCTTCTTATTCCGGCATGCGGATTAGCGGCAATCACGTGTTCCTCAGCTATTACATCAGCGATCCAACTTCTTATGCGACCCTTTATACCGATGAGGCAAAGATAGCCGTTTACTCCTATCCAGAATTTGAATTTCTGAAAGTGATTAAAGATACCCGAACAGGCCCTATCGGAGGATTTAATATAAAATCAGGCTTAGTGAAAGACGAAAAAGGCGATGTTTACGCCCTCTCTCATTCCAATCCCGCAAATGGATATAGCCAGACTACCAAAGACGGTGGGATCCTACGCATTAGCAATGGCGAAACGGAATTCGATCAGGACTATTTCTTTGATGTTGAAGCAATTACAGGTGGAAAAAATATTTCACATCTGAAGTACCTGGGCAATGGAAAAGCGTTTGCGGAAATCAATATGCTGGAGAGCAGTGAACAGGAAACATGGTCTGACGCTCCCCTTAGGTCTGCAATTGTTGATCTTTACAATAAAACGGTTACCTACGTAGAGGGAGTACCCGAACATACCGGCAATGGCAGAAGGTTGGCTGCGCTTTACGATGAAAACTATATCTATCTGAGCATTCCAGAAGATAACGGTATTTTTATCTACCGAATTGATGTACAGAACCACACAGCAACAAGAGGCGCAGAGATAGAAGCCAACTTTTTGGCAGGAATTTTTAGGCTTTAGTGCCTAAACCAAGGATTATAAATGCCAGCCTCAATCGTCTGACGGTGGAGCTGGCATAAATTTTATTCAATTGTCATTTTATCTTCAATGAAAAGCAGAAATAAAAAAGGAACGATAAGGCGATTTAATGATTGGCTACACCTTTGGCTTGGTCTTATTTCGGGAATTGTAGTATTTATTGTGAGTATTACAGGTTGCTTTTATGCTTTTCAACAGGAGATAAAAGATGCATTAGAACCCTGGCGCTTTGTGGAGGTGCAAGACAAAGCCTTTGTGCCGCCCACCCAATTGTTGGATACGGCGCAAATATACATGCCGGGCGAGAAGCCTACCGGCCTTACCTATAGCAATGCAGAAGGTGCCGCAGCGGTAGGGTTTAGCTCCTTTGAAGATGGAGAGCGGTCTTTCACAGCCATATTTTTAAATCCCTACACCGGTGAATTTTTAAAAAAACAGCAGCTCCTCGGTGATGGGCAATTTGACTTTTTCAGGTTTGTTATCGATGGTCACCGCGCCCTTTGGTTGCCCTATGACATAGGCCGTCCTGTGGTGGGCGTGTGTACTCTCATTTTTGTAGTGTTGCTGTTTACCGGATTGGTCATGTGGTGGCCAAAAAAATGGAAGAAATCCGAGTTTAGAAAAAGCTTTAAAATAAAATGGAATGGCAGCTTCAAACGGGTAAATTATGACCTTCACAATGTCGTGGGTTTTTACAGCCTAATCTTAGCCTTCGTATTGGCAGTTACCGGGTTGGTTTGGAGCTTTGAGTGGTTTGCCGATTCCTTGTATTTTGTAACGTCGGGAGGAGAATCAAAGCCTGGACACCATCATCCACATTCTGATGTTTCAAAAGCAGGCACCTTTATCAATGATAGTATACCGCTTCTTGATCAGGCCTGGTACAAAACCCTGGCACAGGAGCCAAACGTACAGGGTATGTACATGTCGCCTTCTCCAGGTGACGAAGAGGATGCTATTGAAATTATAGCGTATCAGGATCACGGTACCTGGTATAACAGAAATGTCTATTATTACGATCAATATACATTGGAACAATACCATATGCAGGGCGATAAATTTTCTGAGGCTGGCTTTGCAGACCAATTGGAAATGCTCAACTATGACATACATATTGGGTCTGCGTTAGGTCTACCTGGTAAGGTTCTTGCCTTTTTTATCAGCCTTATTTGTGCCAGCTTGCCCATAACTGGCTTTTTGGTGTGGTTGAACAAAAAGAAAAAGCCAAAGAGAAGAACGTTGCCTCCTGGAATCAATCGAAAAAAGGACACTGTGCAAGCCTCAAAAGCTTATCAAAATGTATAGATCAAAGCTGACTTCTTCTCTTTCCAATTCGATCATTTGCAGACAAAGGGGAGATGTAAATTCCCTTTATCTGCTTTTTTTCTTCATTCTAAAAATTTGGATTAGTAAATTTATAATAGCTCTTAATTTAATTAAAAGAAGCTAAATATCAGGATAAACTTCGGTAAAAGGCCCGCTATAAATTTTATTATGAATTTATTAAATCATGAATCATAATTAATTTATAAAGATTTCTTTTGCGAGATACACATGGCATTTTGCAAGAAACAAAGGCCGGACATCGCTATTAGAGAACCAGTTCTTCGTTCTTCACTCCTAAGATCGTCTGGGAGTATTTCAGGCAAAGTTCAGAAC
>CAMPJM010000312.1 GCA_946886805.1 uncultured Flammeovirgaceae bacterium
GATTAGAATATGTTTTTGATAACACAATCCTCAAAGGCCTGAATTTATACCATGGAACCCGGGCCAATGTTAGTTTATCCCATTATCAGGGAGTAAGTGATAAAGAAAAATCCTTTAGCAATTTTGAATTAGATTTTAGACATTATCAGCCTATCCATAGGGAAATAACACTCGCTACAAGGGTGTTTTTTGGTCATTTTTTTGGGAATGCTCCCAAAAGCTATCTACTAGGTGGTATGGATAACTGGCTATTTAATGAAATCGATGGTGGCGAAGTGAGCAGTGATCCTCTGTATGCTGCGAAGGAGTTTGACAATAGCGATATCCTATTCCATAGGTTTACGACCAACCTCCGTGGTTTCGACTACAATAAATTTAATGGGACCAGCACATTTTTGTTCAATGCGGAGTTACGAATTCCCTTGATCAAATATTTGCATAAAGGGCCTATTGCATCTAATTTCTTTAGAAATTTACAACTAATCGGGTTCTATGATTTTGGCTCCGCATGGCGCGGAAATTCTCCTTTTGAAGAAACCAACAGTATAAATACAGAAACTATTGCTTTGGACGGGTCCCCCTTTAGAGCAACCATTAAAAATTTCAAAAATCCATGGCTCGCCAGCTACGGTGCTGGAGCGCGAACGGTTCTTCTTGGGTATTATTTGAAATTTGACGTCGCATGGCCTATTGAAGATTTTATAGTTGGTTCTCCCCAATACTACATTACTTTGGGCTATGATTTTTAAAGGCGTGGTTAAAAACAGCTAATTTTAAAGTTCATGCTTATTTAATTAGGGACTTATAATCCATCTGATCATGTTACTTGGACATGTTGTCTTGGTTAATCCTCCATTCGCACAGTTTCGTTAATGAGATCTTTCACTGCCTCATAGCATAGGGAAATCGCCTTTAAGATATTCCGAATTAAACGAAATACGGCTCCTTATCATTAGTACCCGTCCGACCGCTGTATTATTGAAGAAGAAATGTATTTTAAATATTCTGGCAATTTCAGAAATGAGCAGTCGGACGGATGAGTAGTTCATTGAAGCTCCTTTCACTTTTAAAGCGATTTTCCTACCTCATAGCAATAATTTTTAAGCAAATAATATAAAAGTATTATATTGCCCTACCAATGAAAAGCAAATAGTGATTATGATAAAATCAATGACAGGTTATGGGCTTGCGAGTCATGAAGCAGAAAATGTAAAAATTGTTGTAGAAGTAAAAACCCTCAATTCTAAGTTTCTCGACCTAAACTTAAAATTGCCCAGATCTTTTTCCGAGAAGGAAATGGCGGTAAGAAAATTAGTCTCTGATAAATTAGAGCGAGGCAAGGTGGGCTTATCCGTTGATTATATGGATGGTGAAATGAATCTGCCTAAGCTTTCGCTGAATGAGGAGCTGTTTAAATCCTACTATAACCAATTGAAGTCCCTTGCGATAAGTGTAGGTGCAGATACGTCTGATATTTTTAAACTTGCTTTGCAATCCCCTGATGTTATGATGGCCGACCCTCAGGCAGCAGATGTAAATCTAAAAAATTGGGACGTTGTAAAAGACACTATAGAAGAAGCTTTGAGTAAATGTGACCATTTCAGAATACAGGAAGGTGGTACCCTACAAATTCAAATTGGTGCTTCCATAAAAATGATCGAAGAATTACTGAATAAGGTAATTGAGCAGGATCCACAACGAACAGAAACCATCCGTGCCAGAATAAAGCAAAATGTTGAGGAACTGAGCATGAAAGGTGTCGCTGATGAAAACAGGCTTGAGCAGGAAATAATATATTATGTCGAAAAGCTGGATATAAATGAAGAAAAAGTCCGTTTGAAAAGCCATCTCGATTATTTTATGGAGATGATGGATCAGCCGGTCTCTCAGGGGAAAAAATTAGGCTTTATAAGCCAGGAAATCGGCAGAGAAATAAATACTATTGGCTCAAAAGCAAATGATGCCATCATTCAAAAACACGTAGTGGGTATGAAAGAAGAGCTTGAAAAAATTAAAGAGCAACTATTAAATATCGTTTAAAGGTTTGAGTGAAGGGAAATGCATTTGGAATTCAGCAGGATTTCTGGGAGCTATTTATGATACGATTACTTTTAGAGATCGAACAAATCATTTATCTTAATCATTGGTTATCGATTTAGGTTAAGCGCGGGGCAGGCAGTAAGATTAGGTCACTTCCACCAAGAGCAAATTTATTAGCGTAAATCACTTTCCCTTAGGGATTTCTTTAAGGTAATTTGGCAGCTTGAGTCTACTTGGAATAGCCAGTGGTGCCGATGGGTTCGGCTGTTATCGAAGCGCAAGTTTATCGGGGTCTTGTCTGGAGTCCCAGATAGTTAAAATGTTTATTTGCTCGTCAATCTACTCATAAAAGATTAAGTAATCACGTACGATCTTAAATCTAACATTTTTATCTGTTGTTGGCTTGCCAATGTTAGGATGTTGGGAAATTAAGCGTACAGCTTCTTTGAATAACCCATTAAGTTTGAGACTGTAAGTACTTGGCAGGATATCGCTGAAGCAAAAGTTGTTAGGCGATTTCGGGATCGACACTTTTTAATTTGCTATCAGGTTTTCTGCTTGATCCCCCAATTGGCTTAACCAAAAAGAAGCCGAAACATGAGTTCCGGCCTCTTTTGACAAACTTGGTTCTTTTACTTTTACTTTTACTTTAAATTTAAATTTCTACTTCATCAAGATTTATGAACTGGATCTTGTGATTATCGTCTAAAGTTATCCCCACGACACCATCCTTGTGTACCTTCCCAGCTAAAATTTCTTTGGACAACTCGTTGAGAATTTCCCTTTGCATTACCCTCTTCAATGGTCTTGCACCGAACTGTGGATCAAACCCTGTTTGTCCCAGATAATCCAAAACATCGTTTGAAGCTTCTATTTTGATACCGTTTTCCTCCAAACGTTTTTGGATCAGTTTGAATTGAATATCCACTATCTTCCTCAAGTCCTTTTTAGACAACGGTCTAAACATGATCAGCTCATCAATCCGATTTAAAAATTCTGGTCTTACAGATCTTTTTAAGAGTTCAAATACCTGACTTTTTGTTTCCTCTATTATCACTTCTTCATTTTCCCCAGTCATTCTTTCAAAGTTTTCCTGGATCAAAGTAGATCCAATATTTGTAGTCATGATAATGATGGTATTCTTGAAATTAGCCACCCTTCCTTTATTATCGGTAAGCCTTCCATCATCCAAAACCTGCAATAGGATATTGAACACATCAGGATGCGCTTTTTCTATTTCGTCTAGCAATATCACGGAATAAGGCTTCCTACGCACCGCCTCTGTTAACTGGCCGCCTTCATCATAACCAACATAACCCGGAGGAGCTCCAATTAATCTACTTACGGCATGTCTTTCCTGATACTCAGACATATCGATCCTCACCATTGCATTTTCATCATTAAAGAGAAAATCGGCAAGAGACTTTGCCAACTCTGTTTTTCCTACCCCTGTCGTGCCCAAGAAAATAAAAGAACCAATTGGTCTTTTAGGGTCTTGTAATCCTGCACGACTTCTGCGGACAGCATCGGATAATGCCTGAATAGCCTCCTGCTGGCCAGCTACACGTTTCCCAAGCTCGCTTTCAAGGTGGAGCAGTTTTTCCCTGTCGCTTTGAAGCATTTTAGACACAGGAATTCCTGTCCATTTTGCCACTATCTCAGCGATATCTTCGGAATCTACTTCCTCTTTTAGTAGCGTGTTGTCGCCTTGCATTTCTTTTAATTGTTGCTGCAGCGTTTCCAGCTTTTGTTCACTCTCACGAATGCGGCCATACCTTAGCTCTGCGACTCTTCCAAAATCACCAGATCTCTCTGCCTGTTCGGCTTCAATTTTATACTTTTCAATATTTTCTTTTTCATGCTGAAGCCCATGGATAACAGATTTTTCATTATCCCATTTGGCTTTTAATTCATTTCTTTTACCAGATAGATCAGCAATTTCACGACTTAGAATAGCTTCTTTTTCTTTGTCTTTTTCCCTGCGGATTGCTTCCCGTTCTATTTCTAACTGCATGATTCGTCTTTGCAACTCGTCAAGTTCCTCCGGCAAAGAATCAATCTCTATTCTGAGTTTGGCTGCGGATTCATCAATTAAATCTATGGCTTTGTCGGGTAAAAATCTGTCTGTAATGTACCTGTTAGATAATTCAACTGCAGCAATCACCGCATCATCTTTTATTCGCACCCCATGATGAATTTCGTACTTGTCTTTAATTCCCCTTAGTATGGAAATAGCGTCGGTTACACTTGGTTCATCAACAATTACAGCCTGGAACCTTCTTTCCAAAGCCTTGTCTTTTTCGATGTACTTTTGATATTCCTTTAATGTAGTAGCACCGATAGCATGAAGCTCGCCTCTTGCCAATGCTGGTTTTAAGAGATTGGCTGCATCCATGGCACCTTCTCCACCACCTCCGGCTCCGATAAGTGTGTGAATTTCGTCGATGAAAAGCACTATTTCGCCATTAGAGTCTGTTACTTCCTTAATAACCGCCTTTAACCTTTCTTCAAACTCCCCTTTATATTTGGCGCCCGCTACCAGAAGGCCCATATCCAAAGAAATTAATATTTTGGACTTTAGATTCTCGGGAACATCACCGTCCACTATTCTTTGGGCCATCCCTTCAATGATAGCAGTTTTACCAACACCAGGTTCTCCCAAAAGAATAGGGTTGTTTTTCGTCCTTCTTGATAATATTTGAAGTACTCTTCTGATTTCTTCGTCCCTACCTATTACTGGGTCGATTTTACCGGCTTTGGCTAATTCGTTTAGGTTTTTTGAATAGCGTTCAAGCGATTTGTATTTTGCTTCAGCGTTTTGATCTTTTACTGTATCCCCTCCTCTCAGTTCTTTAATAGCCACTTTTAAATCTTTTTCATTCAAGCCTAAATCCTTTAACAGATTTGCGACCTTTTCTTTTCCGGCAACAAGACCTAGGATTATATGCTCAATAGCGACAAATTCATCTTTAAAATCTTTTAAAAGATTAGTTGCTTTCGTAAGTGCTGAATGGGAGTCATTAGATAAATAAGGTTGCTGACCACTTATCTTCGGATAAGTGTTTACAATTTCATCTAATCTTGTCTCCAGTTGGTTACGGTTTGCGTTAAGTTTCTTAAGCAAAAAGGAAATCACATTTTCATCTGAAAGCAGTATTGCCTTCAGTAAATGGCCCGGTTCAATAGCCTGTTGCTGGTTTGCAGAAGCAATTTCAGCAGCTTTTTGAATAGCCTCTTGAGATTTTATTGTATAGTTATTAAAATTCATAATTTGCGGTTTAAGATTCTTTTGGTGTTACTGCAAATTAAAAACCATTTTGATTATCACTTAGTTTGCTGAAATTTTGACATATATTTGATTGTTTTTGCACTATAATTATGTCATTTTGTCTTATTTTT
>CAMPJM010000313.1 GCA_946886805.1 uncultured Flammeovirgaceae bacterium
TAAAAATAGAAGAACCTCAATAAAGCATGATCCATGTCTTATTGAGGTTCTTCTATTTTACCAGTGGATGTTAACCTAATCTACATTATCATGGAGAAATCTGTTGTTCCCCAAAATCTGGCTATCATCGTTAAGGTTATATTTTGAAATATTCTGTTCGGATGAATGTGGGATATCCTGAAGTCGTACATTCTTACGTAAATAAGCAGGTACGTCAAGCTTCTCCTTGAAAGAATCAGAACTCATGCCACTGTTTTGATTTAATCCACGAAGTTTATTAATCCTCTCCTGACTTTGTTCCTGGAGCCTCTCCCTTTTTTGTTCCAAGCCAAAATACTCATCCCTTGAAGTCTGATTTTCTACTTCTCTGGATACAGGAGAAGTGATGTTCTCAATCTCGTAGTCTTCTCCGAGATCAAAGTAGGTAGTTTTGCTTACCTCTTCTTCCTCTTCTTCACGGTGCTTAGGTTTTGAAGTATTCTGACTATAAGTATTGGAGGCATTATAGCTAACAATTCTGCTAGACTTGGTCTCTTCTTTGGCTTTAGCAGCCTCGGCCTCAGCACCGAAAAGCTTTATTTGCTTATTTGATTCAAGGTCATATACCCTTTTGTCAGAGCCTGTTGAGGTAGTAAATTTCTCGTGTTCAAAACCTGTAGCAATAACCGTTACTCTAATACTTTCCCCTAAATCTGGATCGACACCGTGACCAAATATCACTTCAGCATTGTCACCGGATTTTTCCTGGATGTATTCCGTTATTTCTGTCAATTCATCCATTTGCAATTCTGCTTCTTCTCCGGAAATTATGGAAAGCAATATCTTATCTGCTCCCAAAATATCCCTGTTATTCAATAGGGGGGATGAGATAGCGGCTTCGGCGGCTTTGCGTGCACGGTTTTCGCCCTGCGTCTGGGCAGAACCCATTACAGCAGCACCCGAGTTCTGCATAACGGTCTTCACATCTTCAAAATCGACGTTTACATATCCAGGTACTGTTATTATTTCTGCTATGCCCTTAGAAGCGGTGGTTAAAACATTATCTGCTTGAGCAAAAGCTTCGCTGATCGACAAATTCCCGAAAATCTCTCTTAATTTGTCGTTCAATATAACAAGTACGGTGTCACAGTTTTCTTTCAATTCCTTAATCCCCTGCTCGGCCTGACCCATCTTTTTTCTACCTTCGAAACCGAAAGGAGCAGTCACAATCCCTACCGTTAGAATGCCTAACTCTTTTGCAACTTTGGCAATTACAGGAGCAGCACCGGTTCCTGTTCCACCACCCATTCCTGCGGTAATGAAAACCATTTTTGTATCGTTGCTAAGCATTTCCCTGATTTCCTCTTTGCTTTCCAGAGCTGCGTTCCTACCCTTTTCAGGATTGGCACCAGCTCCTAAACCTTCGGTCAGGTTAACCCCGATCTGCAACCTGTTTGGAACAGGGCTGCCTTTCAAAGCTTGGGAATCGGTATTACAAACAATGAATTCCACATCCTTTATGCCTTGGTTAAACATGTGGTTTACAGCATTACTGCCGCCGCCACCTACTCCAATCACTTTGATGATTGATTTATGATGCTTTGGTATCTCGAATTTATAGGTATTTTCTGCCATAATATTTTTATTTTAGGGTACTAAAAAAAATAGATTTTAATAAATTATCATTATTGGTAGTTTAAAAAATTTTATTTTCTTTTTTAGGTTTCTATTTTGTTTTCTTCAATTATCAGTAATCTTCTTTTTCGTCGTCATCGTCTATTAAAAGACCTTTGGTTTTATCTATTATTTTTTTGAAAAAGTCTCCTCCAGAAGCTTCTTTTTTTTGGGATTTATTCAATGCGTTACTATAGGAATCTTTCACCTTGTTATATCTATTTTCCCTCTCATCAATGGCCCTAAAGCCACTTAAAACCAATCCTACGGTAGTGGCAAACATCGGACTTTTAACGGATTCGATTTTGCTTTTCCCCAGGTGTTCGTTGGGGTAACCAATTCTGGCATCCATTCCTGACATGTATTCAAAAAGTTGCTTGGCATTATTTAGTTGTGAACCACCTCCTGTGATTACAATGCCACCTGCAAGCCTGTTTTCATATCCTGAAGTGATAATTTCTGTATGAACCAGCTCTATAATCTCTTCCATTCTAGCTTCAATTATATGCGCAAGGTTCTTTAAAGAAATTTCTTTAGGGGCCCTATTTCTTAATCCAGGAATTGATACTATTTCATTTGGGCTGGCCTCTTCGGCTATCGCTTTTCCAAATTTCGTTTTCAATAGCTCCGCCTGATGCTGCATGACCATACAACCCATTTTTATGTCGGATGTAATTATATTTCCACCAAAGGGAACAACTGCGGTATGTCGGATTATATTATCATGGAAAATAGCAATATCTGTGGTACCACCTCCGATATCTACTAAACAAACTCCTGCTTCTTTTTCTTCGTCGCTCAATACTGCCAGGCTTGAGGCTAATGGTTCTAAAATCAAATTTTCTATTTCCAACCCCGCTCTTCTGATGCATTTGTTGACATTACTGATGGCATTTGTCTGCGCAGTAATTATATGGAAATCAGCTTCGAGTCTCACCCCGGACATGCCCACCGGATCCTTGATTCCTTCTTCGTAGTCCACGATATAATCCTGAGGCATTACATGAATAATTTCACTGCCCGGCGGGATAACAATCCTGTACATGTCATTAGAAAGCCTGTTTACATCTTCAATTGTAATTTCGTCTTCAGTAGAATTTCTGGTAATACTGCCATGATGAATAGCACTTCGTATATGTTGACCAGCAATACCCACATTTACAATCCTAATATCTATACCGGATTGTTCCTCAGCCTCTGCTACGGCTTTTTCAATAGCCATAACGGTTTTATCGATATTGGTGACTATGCCCCTGATGACCCCATCAGAAACTGCTTTACCCATACCCAAAACCTCCAGCTTTCCATATTCATTCTTTCGGCCAACAATTGCACAAATTTTTGTTGTTCCAATATCTAACCCGACGACGATTTTATCCTTTTGCATTTTTGTTTAGTGTTATATAATCCTGGCAACTATTAATTAATTTTCTGTATATCAGCTCATTCACAAATTATCTGATCTTTGTATTTCAAATTTACTCGGCTATAAGCATCCCAGCCTTTTCTGGGTAAAATTTCTTTGTAAAATATGTCTAATTTTTTAAACTTCTTCTCGATATCTTCGGCTTTTCCAAATTCAATTAATTGATTTCCAACCTGAGGATAAAAAGTAATTTCCCCTTTTCTATTAATATCTAATTGGGCAACCTGAGCATTCCAGAATTCATCTGCCTGAATAAACTTGATCAAATCAAATATTTTGGCAGATGTTGTATCCTTGGTCAAGTCACTTCTCACAAGCTTTCTTGTATAATCACCACCTATTATTATTACTCTAGGCGTAAACTTGTCAGATACTGGCAGGATGTTCCCCTTATCACTAATATACGCATCTGGCCCGTCAGTCTGAACAACGCGCGCAATAGCAACAGTTTGATAAGCATTCACCACTAGATTGCCTCTCAAATCTTTAAAAACCTCAGCTCTTTGAACAAATCGGTGCCTGTTCACCCTCTTTTCAATTTCCTTTAGCGATAATTCATCAAACCCCTTTCCCGTGATATTTTCAGTACCATTCTCAGTAATAAGGTTCATCAAATCATTCTTATCAATAAAATAACTTTCATAGGGATTGTCAATTCTTATGTCAATTTTATTGATAATTTTTTCGTGTTGCTTTTTGCCTACAAACCCAATCGCCAAAAAGGTGACCGCCATAAACAGGCAGAATTTTATAGGTTTTTTTATTTTCAATTTATGCAACATCACTTTTTCTTTTCAATATTTCTTTAATCGGCTGAACCATTTTATCAATATCACCAGCGCCTATCGTTACTAAAATCTCATTATTTTGATCCTTTATATTGGCAAGTGCCTGATCAACACTGCAGACTGACTTCTTACTTGTATCAATACACTCCAACAGGCTTTGGCTAGTTATGCCTTCAATCGGAAGTTCTCTTGCAGGATAAATATCCAATAACAAGACTTCATCAGCCAGACTTAGACTCTCTCCAAACTCCTTCATAAAATCACGGGTTCTGGAAAATAAATGAGGTTGAAAAACCGCCTTAATTTTTCTTCCAGGATACAATGCTCTTACAGATTTTAAAAAAGCCTCAATCTCGACCGGATGATGCGCATAATCATCTATGTAAACTACGTCTCCTGTTCGTACTATATATTCAAACCTCCTTTTAACTCCGGAGAATTCTCCCAATGCCTGCCTTACTATTCCCTCCTGAATGCCCAGCTCCAAAGCAACCGTGCAGGCAGCAATCGCATTTTCTACGTTGTGGAAACCAGGAACTTTTAATCGAATGTCGTTTATATTTACCTTGTCGGAAATATAGTCGAAAACAAAAACATCCTTTTCAATTCTTATATTGTCTGCTTTTATTCTTGTTCCTTTGACAGCATAAGGCAATACTTTTATATCTTTTCGTTCATCACTTTTTAGATTTTCCAAACCTTCTTTAATGACCAAAGTACTGTTAACCGTACACTGGTTGATGAATTCACCAAATGATTTGGCTACCGAATCTTTATCACCATAAATATCCAAATGATCAGAATCAGCTGATGTAACTACGGCTAAATTTGGATGCAGCGTCAAAAAAGATCTGTCGTACTCGTCAGCTTCCACCACCATAATGCTATCTTCGGCCGCATTTTTACTTATCAAAAGATTCGAATTAATATTGTTACTTAATCCACCCAAAAAAGCATCGCAATTTTTACCAGCATAGTTTAAAACATGCGCTATCATGGTAGAAGTAGTAGTTTTGCCATGAGTTCCAGCAACCGCCACCGTAAACCTATTTTCTGTAAGCATTCCCAAAACCTGCGATCTCTTTTTTATTACGTAGCCATTTGAAAATAAGTATTCAAATCCCTTATGATCTTTTGGAATTGCAGGGGTATAAATCACCAATACTTTTTCCTTATTTAGAATTACCTCCTCTGGAATTTCATTAATCTCATCACGATAATGTATAAGGATCCCTTCCCGGGTTAAGCTTTCCGTAAGCGCAGTAGGAGTACGATCATAACCGGAAACGCTGGCTCCTTTCTGCGCAAACCAACGGGCCAAAGCACTCATGCCTATGCCGCCAATTCCTACAAAATAAACGATATCGTACTGATCTACTTTCAACTAATTAATTTTATGATTTCTTTAACTATATTTTTTGTGGCCTCAGGTTTTGCCATTTTTGATATATTCCCGGCAAGAAAAGCCATCTTTCCTTTGTCTTTGAACAGCGCTATGGCTTCGTCCACCAAATTTTCCGAAGCATCAATATCCTTCACCATTACGGCTGCATTATTCTGAACCAAT
>CAMPJM010000314.1 GCA_946886805.1 uncultured Flammeovirgaceae bacterium
CAGCTAAGGCATGTTCTAAATCGTGCAGTAAATGACTGGTAAACGGAATGCCATGGGCAATGATTTCGGCACCTACCCAAAGCATAGCTGCAGTGCCCACATAACTTAAGATACGCAAGAAATGGGGCATAAATTTTACTATACCACGACCAAATTTTTGCGTTGCACGGTGATATTTATCCTGAGCCAGGTGTACCCCAATATCGTCCATTTTAACGATCAAGCCAACGAACCCATAAACTGCCAATGTAATGAAAACAGCTACAGCCACCATCACCACAATCTGGTTTACTATCGCCTGGCCAGTTACCTGGCTATAAGCAATGGCCATAATTTCTGCCGACAAAATAATGTCTGTGCGAACAGCACCAGTAACCCGCTCCTTTTCCAGTTCCTCCGGTGTGATAATTTTTACCTGCTCACTTTCCACCTGGACATCATGGTGCTTGCTGAACATGGAATGCACCTTTTCATAACCTTCGAAGCATAAATAAGCACCACCCAACATCAAAATAGGCGTAATAGCCCAAGGGGCGAAGTATCCAAGCAACAAGGCCGCCGGACTTAAAATAAGCAGTTTATTGATCAGTGATTTTTTGGCAATCTGGTAGATAATAGAAAGTTCCCTCGATGGATCGAGGCCTACGACGTATTTGGGTGTGACCGCTGTATCGTCAATGACAATGCCTGAAACTTTTCCGGTAGTTTTGGCTACCTGGGCAGGTACATCATCTAAACTTGCGGCACTTGCTTTTACCAAAGCAGAAACATCATCTAATAGTGCAAAAAAGCCTGAAGCCATATTCTATAAGTTAGCTAGTTAATTTCCTTTTTTTAAATTGCTATACGTTTTCCCTCCATTCGGCCCGGCAGCAAGTGAGGGCTGCTTTTAGAATAATAGCATATTGGGTATGCGAAATAATTTATATTTATCCTTAAAAGCAAAATTTGAACATGTTTTTTTAAAAAGTAGGCTTTCAAAATAGGCGTAATTTCTAATGCGTATACTGTTTCTTAAGTTTCAGATTGGGTAATCTTCTTTCAGTATTTTACAACCCATGGATTTTGTGTCTTTCAATAATTCTTTATAAATTATTTAACACTTTTAAAAATGCTTCTCTCCTGCGGGTCGAAACTTCCAAATTGGTATTGTCCGAAAGTGTCACATAACCGCTTTTGGCATAAGCCTTTACATAGTTCAAGTTGATAAGGTGCGAATTATGTATCCTGAAAAATCCATAACCCGCCAAAAGCCCTTCAAAATGTTTCAGGGATTTCGAAACGGTATGTTTTTTACCGCTTGCAGTAAAGATGTGCGTATAGTTGATATCGGCCTCGCATCTTAAAATTTCAGGTAAATCTAAGAAAAAATACCCATCATAAGTGGGAATGCTTATCCTCCTCGGCAAATTATTTGGGGTAAGATGTGACAGCAATATATTTATCCTTTCGTTGAGTTGTGCTTGTGCTACTTTTTCGAATCCCTTTCGCACCGCATTCTCAAAATCTTCTACATCAATGGGCTTCAGCAAATAATCAATAGCCGAGAACTTGAAAGCTTCTATGGCATATTGCTCGTGGGCAGTGGTAAAAATCAGGCAAAAATCGCGATGGGATACGGCCGATAAGACGTCAAAACCCGTTTTGCTGTCCAGCTGTACATCTAGAAACACAATGTCCGGGTGAAGAAAATCAATTCCTTTTACCGCTTCATCAGCCGTATTAAAACATTCTATCCGTATTTTGCCACTATATGGCTCCAGCAGCGCAAGGATACGGTCTGTGCAATGTTGTTCATCGTCTATTACGGCTACTATCATCATACCAAGTTTAGCTTAAAAAGCAGTTTGCAATGGGAGACTCACCTCAATCCTTGTTCCCGTGTTCTGTGATTTGTCTATGATTTCAAGTCTGCCACTGACATTTTTTTGTCTGTTCAGGATCTTGATACGGTTTTCAGTTATGGCGATGCCCAATGATTTTTTGTCAGAAACCGTGTCGTTTTGCATCCTTCCCAATCCATTGTCGTCCACGCTGCACAGCAACATATCGCCTTTTGTTTTAAAATCTATCGCAATATGCCCTTGGTTTTCCTTGTTATTGAACCCATGCCATATACTATTCTCAATAAAAGGCTGCAACATAAGTGGAGGTACGAGGATATTTTCTACATCCAGTCCATTGTCAACGTTGATAGTATATGAAAATTTGCCCGGCAGTCTTTTGCTTTCTACTTGCAGGTACAGCTCAATGAATTTTAAGTCCTCCATCAAGGAAATCTCTTTATGCTCCGAATTTTCAAGTACCGTGCGCATCAGTTTGGCAAACTGAGTAAGATAGTTTTGGGCGGCTGCAGCATCATTTTTCAAAATATAATCCCCTATGGAGTTGAGTGAATTGAAAATGAAGTGCGGGTTCATTTGTGAGCGGAGGGCTTTCAATTCGGTATCTGAAACCAAAACATTGAACTCTGCTTCATTCTTTTGCGTCAAAGCATCCCGTCTGCGCTTATACAATATGAAACCCAAAGCCGACGCTATAAGCAACCCAACACCGCCAAAAATTGAAGCCTTTTTGATGGTGGTCTGTCGTCTTAATTCCGTTTGGGCTAAGGCACGTTCATTTTCAAAATCAAACTCCATTTGCTTTCTGTTGACTTTTACCCTGCGGTTTTGGTTGTTCAAGCTGTCTTTAAGCGCTGAAAATTTGATATGGGCTTCAAGGGCGTTCTGGTAGTCGCTCCTGGCGGAAAAGACATCTGCCAGCGTTCCCCAAGCCGCTTTTTGCAGGAAAAGGTTGTTTTGCTTTTCGCTGAGCTTTAACGATTCTTTTGCATAATACTCCGCTCTTTCGTAATCCTTGTTTGTCAGATAGGCCATAGAAGCGTTGGCATAAGCCGTTGGCCGCACAAATCCAATCCCATTGGCCTCTATCAGTTCCAGGCTTTTTTCTGCTGAAGCCAGGGCTGCTTTGGCATTTCCAGCCTTCCCATACATCAAGGACAAGTTACTGTACAAGTTGGCCTCGTAAGCGACGTTTCCCTCCACTTGTTTGTATTCCAGGGCTTTCCGGTAATAATAAATAGCGGAATCCGCTTTTCCCATCGACCCGTAAACATTGGCGATATTTGCGGTAGCCGTTAAGCCCAAATCTTTGTTGTTGTTGTGCAAAACCTCTTTGAAGGAACCTAAAGCTTTCTTGTATTCTTCCTGTTCGTAGTAAATGGTGGCGATGTTGCCTATAATTCCCCACTTATATGAATTTAGATGTGGGTTGTTATCCGCAATTGAAAGCGCTTTGTGGTAGTAATCCAGTGCCTTGTAGGGATTTGAAAATGAATATTGGTTGATGAGCGCCAAACGTTCATATGCCAGTAAGGTTCCTTTGCGATAATTTGCTTTTTTTGCTATTTCCAGGGTTTGTTGTGTGTAATCCTTTAAAGTGCTATCGGACGGGTTAGCGAACAGGGCTTGTTTGGCATATTCGTTCCTTAGATTAATAGTAGCCGTATCGGTAGGCGGCATTCCAGTAATAAGCCTTGATAGGGAATCGAGCTTTTTCTGAAGCTCTTGGGAGTTTGCCAAAGAACAGGCAATGAGCAGAAAAACAAGGGTCAGGAAATTCTTCATAATCTAAAGCTAAGATAATCAAAAGTTACTTGTTTCAACAGAAAATAAAGCAAACACTACAACAAATCATTGTATCCCGACAGAAAATCATTTGGGGTTTTATTCGATTGATAGAGTGGTTAGTTTCGGAAGAAATAAATATAAATCGTTATGCACATTCAGGATATAACCGGATTTTTTACACGCCACAAGAAATCGCTTTTAGGGGTTTGCGCTTCGCTGGCACAGAGATTTTCCCTGCCTCCGGTGGCTTTAAGAGTAGCCCTGGTCATACTTACATTCTTGTTTATCCCGTTGGGTATTATCATTTATATCATCTCTTATCTGGCCATCAAGCCCAGTAAAACGAAGATGATAACTTTTGCGCTTTTGGGAGCAGTGTTAGGTGTGCCTTTAAGTTATTATTTCCAGTCCGACCTTGTGAAATTATATGATGGAACCAGCGGTGTATTTGGTTACCTACGGAATTTCACAAAGACGGTTGATGAATATAATGAATATTTTGGTAACGGCTGGGACATCATTTACAACGTATTTTTTAGTATCGTGATCTTTGCATTAGTAGGCGGGGCCATCGGGTATTATTTGGACAAAAAGAAAGTAAAAACAATGCAATAATAAGTTTCTTAATTCCCTTAATTGAAGCGGCTGAAAAAATTTCAAAAACTTTTCGACCCGCAATGTATCGGCCACATTTTATCATAAAACCGTTTTATATGAAATATCTATATCTATGCTGCCTGTTGTTTCCGTTGGTCTTTCTTTTTCAAGGTTGTTCATCTGACGATGATATCGATGATCCAAATACTTCGGAGTATTATTTTCGGTTTAAGGTCGATGGAGTTCAAATAGATTATGAGTATACCCCGGATTCCCAAATTAACCTAACCGGGATTTACGATAAGGATGAAAATACAGGGATTTATGCCATAAACATAGCGGGAATTAAGAATATTTTTGAATCGGGAACCAATACCTTGACCATTTTTGTCAGCGATACCTTAGGTATTTCCACAGGGGTGACTTATTCGAACATTCCCGGCGAGAGGGTTGACTTCCCTGATTTTGCCTTTTTATTGGGGTACCAAAGCAGTGAAGGCAATAGTTATATTGCTTCTGGAGCGGGCATCTACCCTTTGCATGGTCTATACGACCCGGCTTACGTAGAATTTTCTGAAATTGCCGACACCTACATTAGCGGTACTTTTTCCGGCACTTTGCTTTGGTACGACAGCAGCGGTGGCACAAATGAGCTTGTTGATTCTGTTGTGGTTTCTGAAGGTGAATTTAAGGTACCAAGATATTAGCTATTTCTGTTACACACCTTCTATTAAGGATTCGGTAGATGCCTTAGGAAAGGAGGAAAACAGGCATATCCTCCTATGAGGAGATATTCAACATTATTATTGTTCAGTGATTCAATAAATTCTCTAATGGGCAGGAAAAATATTGTTCCTATTATTCTTCATCCTCTATATAATATATATCACGTCTTACAGGGAAGTTCATAACATCTATTCCTGCTATAGCATAATTACGGGTGATGTGCTTACAATATTCGGCAAGCCGTTCCTCCATACTGAGGCTAACGGCCCATTCAGCCTCCTGTTCTAGGGTATCCTCTTTAGGATCGATATATTTTATTTGCCTTGTATTCATTCTTTTATTGTAAATGATTAATGCCAGCCTTTTTATTTCTATTGCGTCATTTCTAAAGTAGCGATAAATTATGGAATCACTTCCGATTAGATGCGTCACTTATTTTTCTTAACACATTTCTTCACATCCTGCCTTGTATTGT
>CAMPJM010000315.1 GCA_946886805.1 uncultured Flammeovirgaceae bacterium
TCAAATGAAAAAAGATGTATTGGAAGTTGAAGGAATTATTTATGGATTTGGCGCTACAAACCTATTAACGGATGTATATCTAAAGTGTGAGATGGGAGAAATATTGGGAATTCTTGGTAGAAACGGAAGTGGAAAATCGAGCCTTCTTAAAATAATATTTGGAACATTAGGAGCTGAAAATAAGATGATAAGAATTAATAAAACCATCTTGAACCGACCTTTTGTGAAAAAACCGACCATCAGTTATTTGCCACAAAATGGTTTTTTACCGAAATCATTATCGCTAAGAAAAATAATTTCCAGATTCATTTCAAGTTCCATTAAAAGAGAACGAATATGTGAAGATCCTTTCGTTGCAAAACATCTGGATAAAAATATCAGCAAATTATCTGGTGGCGAATCAAGGTATTTTCAAATTTTATTGCTCCTGAATTTAGAATCTTCTTTTGTGTTATTAGATGAACCTTTTTCTGCAATAGAACCGCTCTATAAAGAGGGCATCAAAAATTTAATCAGAGAGCATAGAAATGAAAAGGGTTTTATTATTACCGATCATGATTACCAAAACGTAATAGATCTATGCGACGACATAAAATTAATTGTCAATGGAGCGTGTAAGCATATAAAAGAAATAAAAGAGCTGGAGCTATATGGATATGTTCCCGAAGGAACATTTTAAAAGCCAGCTCCCTGATTTCACTTTTACTACCTAATCAAACTTATAAGTCATAGACAGCCCATGTACATCACCGGAAAAAGGCATAAATGAGAAATTGCTTTTTCTCTCTTTTTTGTGAAAATGGGGTACTAGGATTCCAGTCAAAGTTCCCAGAGCCACTCCGGCTATAAGATCACTCGGAAAATGCTTTCCTGCCTTATATCTTAAAATAGCATTTCCGGCTGTCGCAGTTGCTGCTAAACCATACAATATATATTTAAAATTTGATTCAGGATGGTAATCTGAATAAACTTTCGCTATAAAAAAGCCAGCAGTGGCCGTAACCGAGGGATGGCCTCCGATAAATGAACTTTTCGCATAGCCTCTTTTCCGCTCTTTCATGGGAGCATTGGGATTATAAACCAATGGCCTGTACCGGTCTATGTTTCCCGCAGTCATTCCATAAGCAGTTCCCGTTATCGACATGGCCTCTAGAAACAAAAAGCTTATCTTAAAAAAGTCTTTTCGCATGTCATTATCAATTAATGAAACCAGGAAAGGTATTGGCAGTGCTCCGTACATAAAATAATCGCTGGTTTTGTTTGCACTGGCAGAAAATTGATCCGCTGCACTTCTGTCAAACGAGTTTATATCATCTTGATCTAAACTAAGTACTTTGGCTTCACTAGTGCCATCTTTTTCACTGATCAAATAAAAGCCATAGCCTGATAAGCCAGCTCCAACTACCGTTAAAGGGATATCTATAGCTGGTTTTAGTTTATAAGGCGAAGATGTTCGGGAATCAGGCTGTTGGGAAGAATCTAGCTGTACTGAATTATACCGGTTTGCAATGTTTTGAGTGGTATCAATTTGACAAATGCTTGCTTGGCTTAATATCAAAAATGCAGTAAAAAAAGAAAAAAGATATTTCATTCGAAAAAGTTTAAAAGTAAAAGTTATAATACCTTGATTAAAAAGTTGTCATATAAACAGTTGAAACTGACATTTTGTTAATTATAAATTTTGGGACAGCAATAAAAATCCTGTTTATCCCACAATCCCACGAATCCAGATTCAGACAGAAGTACCGAGGCAAGTTTACTAAATGCACTACTGGAATTCCGGCTACTAATTGAAGCCCGACCGATGTACTATAAAAGAAGAAGTATATTTTAATCATTCTGGCAATCTCAGAGATGAGCGGTCGGACGGGTGAGGAGTTAATTGAAGCTCGAAATCGTGGTTTTGTCTCCTCAGAGTCCTCTGAAAAAAAGAGAGATCTGAGGGGGCAGTAATTTTTTGCAGTTAGCGAGAAAAATCCCGTTTATCCTTCAATCCCACGAATCCAGATTCAGACAAAAATACTGGTATAAAGTCGCCAATAATAAAGGTCTGTGAGGACACAGACCTTGGCGGCGGTAGTGAATCGAAGCTTCCCTAATTCCCGACCGCTGTATTATAAAAAAAGCGGTATATTTTAATTATTCCGGCAATCTCAGAAACGAGCGGTTGGACGAATAAATAGTTAATAGTGGTCTGTGTCCCCGCTAACTAGCATACTGCTTTAGCAAAAAAAATCCCGATATCTCTATCGGGATTTTCATATTAGAATCTTTTGCCTGGTTTATACCCCTCAGGCAGAGGAATATCCGGTAGATTATAAGCTTCTTTTACAGCATTATAGTCGTTGTAATCCACAGTATTTAATTGTCTGCCATTAGAAATCTCTTGTGCTGGTATAATTACGATCCTTACCCAACCTTCTGTATAAAGAGGTCCTAAATTTTCCAATGCGAAATCAGCATCTAAAAAAATAGAAACAAAATTTTGAGTAAAATCATAGTTATACTGAAGCAATCCAAATTCCATCATTATGGATTGGGGCATAAGCCTCCAGATATCACCCAATTCCTCTGTATTGTCCCATAGTAAATAAACTAAAACCATATCTTCAGGGTATATCGGGAAGTCTTCAGGATATAAAATTTTTTCGTAATAATCGTTTTCTGGATTAAAGACAAAATCGTACTCAAAAAAATAAGCAGTCTCTCCATCCGCTCCATCCTGCCCCGGAGGGCCTTGTGGACCTTCTATTCCTCGCGGCCCCGGATCACCATCACGGCCGCAAGCTGTCGCAACAACTAAAATAAATAGAAAATAATATAGCTTTTTCATCTTTGATAGGTTTGTTTATGGAGGTATACCAAAAATAGTTCCATAATTGAAGGAACCGTATAAATTAAAATATATTTTTCGAAAAATATATTTACCCTTATCTTCGCCACAAAGTAAAAACTATGGCTGTTACTGCAGAAAGCATTCTTGCTGAATTAAAACAAAATAAATATGCGCCTGTGTATTTTCTCCAGGGAGAAGAACCTTATTATATAGATCTCATTTCAGATTATATAGAAGCTAATGCTTTGCAAGAAAGCGAAAAGGGGTTTAACCAGGTAGTGATGTATGGCAAAGACGCTGAAATCAATAAAGTGCTCACCAATGCCCGCAGATATCCAATGATGGCAGATCGGCAGGTAGTTTTGGTAAAAGAGGCCCAGGAAATACCCGATTTGAATAAGGAAGACGGCCAGAAATTATTAGAATCTTATCTGAAAAATCCTTTGCCTTCAACAATTCTGGTGTTTTCGCACAAATACAAAACCCTCGATGGAAGAAAGTCCCTTGCAAAAACAGTAAAAGACAAGGCAGTGCTGCTCACCACAAAAAAGCTATATGATAATGCTATTCCTGATTGGATTGTTAATTATGTAAAAAGTAAAGGTTTTGGAATAGATATTAAGGCAACACAGATGCTAACAGATTTTATTGGCAACAATCTTAGCAGCCTGACCAACGAAATCAACAAGATATTAATCAATTTCAAAGAAAAAACCACCATAGACGCTGGTATTGTGCAGAAGTTTGTGGGCATAAGCAAAGAATACAATGTTTTTGAACTGCAAAGAGCCTTAGGTACCAGAGATGTAGTAAAAGCAAACCAAATAGTAAATTATTTTGAAGCTAATCCTAAGAATAATCCTATCATTCCTGTCATTGCTTTAATGTTCTCGTTCTACAGTAAATTGCTAATGGTACATCATGCGAAAGATAAATCTGAGCGGGCTTTGGCTTCCACATTGAGCCTAAATCCGTATTTTATTAAAGAATATATAATAGCCGCGCGCAATTACCCAGTGCATAAGGTAATTGATAATATCCATCATATCAAAAAGGCCGATCTGCAATCAAAAGGCGTGGACAGCGCAAGTATGGCAGAAGGTCAAATCCTTAGGGAGCTTGTATTTAAATTGATGCATTAAAACTAAGAAAATGTTGATTTCGTTGCGTTGTAATGCTTGATGTCCGAGTCAAATAAAGGTTGTTCAACAATATTTCAATTTTACTTGGTTTGAATGCGTACTGCCAACTTCTTTAATCTCTGAGACTTAAATTTAAAACTGGCCTGTTTTTTTTAAGCCGAGCTGCATTCTTTCATCAGCATCCCAAAATTAACCTTTGAAATATTACAATATTCCCATAAAATTTTAGTTACCTTTACGTAATGTTTTGCGATTTTTTTAATAATATACTCGTTGTCTGAAAACAATGTCAGAAGAATAACAATTATTTGAAATTGACCAATCTATCCCTCTCACTTTAGGAGAGGGTCAGGGTGAGGTTAAAAAAAGCTAATTTCAAATAATTTTTCTGTAAAATGTAATTCCATACAATGGTTAAAATTATCACGTAAATACATCCTTTTAAGATATCCAAATCGAGGTCATTTAATAACTGAAATCAATAGGTGTGAAAAAACTGTTTTTATTTTTTGTTGCCATTTTAACATATCATTCTCTTTTCTCCCAAAATACTATTAACCAGGATAATCCTGATCAATTATTTCTTACCGGTGTTGAACTGCTGGACAAAGAGAAATATGGGGCGGCAAGGCATTCATTTGAGCGATATCTGGAAGAGAATAACCATGATGATAATAAAGCTATCGAAGCCTCCTATTACATTGCCTACAGCGCTCTTCGGCTCTATCATGCCGATGGTGAAAAACTAGTAGAAAATTTCATCCATAATAATGAGGGGCATCCAAAAGCCTTGCAAGCGTATTATGAAATGGGTAATTTTTACTTCAGGGAGAAAAATTATACAAAAGCGATAAAATATCTTGAAAAAGTAAACCTTGGCGCTTTGTCAAAGACGCAAAAGATAGAAACGCAGTTTAAAATAGCATACTCTCATTTTACCAGAAAGGATTTTGCGAAAGCTTTAGAGCAGTTTAACCAAATAAAAGCTTCGGAGAACAGGTATACTTATGCAGCAAGTTACTATGCCGGGTTTATCGAATACAGAAACGGAGAATACGCTGCGGCCTTAACAGATTTGAAAAGGGCCGAAGGAAATGAATCTTATGCAGCAGTTGTGCCTTACATGATTACCAATGTTTATTACAAACAAAAGGACTATGATGGCATGCTTCAATATGCGGAGAGTGCAGTAAAGCGACCAAACCTTCAAAATGAAGATGAGATTTATTTATTGATAGCAGAAGCTTACTACATGAAGGAAAACTATGCAGAAGCTGCTAAAAACTTCGAGGATTACCTTGCTAACAAAAAAGGAAAACCTGACGCTGATGTTCTTTTTCGAATTGGTTATTCCCAATATATGAGTGGTAATAATGAAAATGCTATTGACAATTTTAAGGTTGTAGCAGCCTCAGGAGATACACTTGGCCAGTTTGCCTC
>CAMPJM010000316.1 GCA_946886805.1 uncultured Flammeovirgaceae bacterium
GTCGTCAGCCCATTCGACAATATTCTGTAGAAGCACCAAATTTGCACTGAAATCATAGGATCCATCTTCATGCCTGCCGACGGCCTCTTTCGCATTTTCTTTAAAATCTTTTTCGTTAGAGCAGTAAACACCACCTGTTCCCATCCATCCTAGTGAATCAGTTTTCACTATCTTCTTTTCTCCGTTGATGCTTTTAAGTACAGTCGAAAAGGAGTTTCTATAGCCTAAAGCAGCTTGTAAACTGTGATATTCAATATCCAATGGCGCTAGTTGTTCAAATTCCAATCCATAAAAAAAATGGTAAAATGGTAGACGTTTAACTATTTCTCCTTCATCAATTTCACCCGATAGAGAGAAGTGGGATATAGAGATGACAACTGTTTTTAAATTAGGCATTTTATCCTGATAGTTGAATAGAATATCATGATCAATTTGTAGAGGTTGAGATACCATGGCCATGGTATATGCATTTTGATCCTTAAATTCATGAGGGTTTATCCCCCGCAATGCATGAGAGCTACCTAACACTAGAACTTCGATTTCACCCAGTTTAGCCTCAAAATTTTTAAACTTAGTGCTATATTCGTTAGGGATCGTTTGCAACCTATATTCAACAAAATAGAAGAGAATCAAGAGCGGAGCAATAAAAATACCTAATTTCTTCAGGAATTTGGACATATTTAGAACTGAAAATAGATAAATTGAACTTCTTCAAAAGCACCGTATGCCCATATGCAAAAAAAGATCAAGTAATAAATTCCGTAACGTAAGAGAGACGCGTTTAAACTCTTCAAATAAATATTCCACGTTGCTTCTCTACTGAGCCATTCAAAAACGAGCCAAATCACAATCATAGCCGGTAAAAAGGATTTAAGATGCGAGAAGTTTTCGGGGATGAAATATTCAATAGAAACAGATTGAATGTAGTTAAAGGCATCACCCACACTTTCAGATCTAAAGAAAATCCAGGCAAAACACGTCAGTGTAAAAGTAAGTCCCATCTGCCATAACTCCCTGAACGAAGGAAGAAGTTTCCCTTTTGCCACTACGTCCATATTATTCCTATTCTTTCCCAAAAGTAATAAAGGCAGAAAATAGATAGCATTCAAGGCCCCCCAAACTATGAATGTCCAGTTAGCGCCATGCCAAAATCCGCTCACGATAAAAATAATAAAGGTATTCAACACGATCCGGCTTTTGTTCCCTCTGCTTCCTCCTAAAGGAATGTATAAATAATCCCTGAACCATGTGGAGAGGGAAATGTGCCAGCGCCTCCAAAATTCAGCTATATCCCGCGAGAAATAGGGGGTTCGAAAATTGGTCATTAAGTCAAATCCAAAAAGTTTTGCTGTTCCTATAGCTATATCTGAATAGCCGGAAAAGTCACCATAAATCTGAAAAGCGAAAAGCACTGCGCCTAATATGAGTTCCAATCCGGAAGCATCCTGATAGTTGTTGAAAATTTGGTTCACAAACACAGCGCAATTATCAGCAATTACAACTTTTTTAAATAGGCCCCACAAAATAAGTCTAAGACCATCGGCTCCATCTTCGAAATTAAAAACCCTTCTTACCTTAAATTGAGGCAGTAAGTTAATAGCCCTTTCGATCGGTCCAGCCACCAATTGAGGAAAAAAGCTAACATAAGCCAGAAAAGCTATAATATTTTTGGTTGGCTTCATTTCACCCCTGTACACATCGATGCTGTAACTCATGGTTTGAAAGGTATAAAAGCTAATCCCAACAGGTAATATTATGGCGATCGAATAGGAATTTGTCTGTAGGCCGATAGCTGACATCATATCGGTAAAAGACTGCTGGAAAAAGTTGTAGTATTTGAAAAAGCCGAGGAAGCCTAGATTGGTACAAAGAGACAGCCATAGGAATAGCTTTTTTTGCAGAACGGTCTTAGAAGCTTCAATTTTAATTCCCGCCAAATAGTCAATTAATGAACTGAATACGATAAGAGATAGAAATCGCCAGTCCCACCATCCGTAAAAGAGGTAGCTAATTAGTAGTAAGAAAACATTCTGTGCTTTTAGATTCTTCTGGAAGACAAACCAATAGAGCAAAAATGAAACCGGCAAAAAAACGGCAAACTCAAAGGAATTAAAAAGCATTTTATTTTTGTTTGCCTTGGGAAGAATACCAGTTATAGGTCAATTCCAAACCATTTTCAACAGAAAACTGCGGACTGTATTGAAAAAGCCGCTCCGCTTTTCCAATGTCTGCCAGACTATGTTTCACATCTCCCTTTCGTTCTTCCCGGTAAATAACAGGTAAGCCTAAGTTGGCAAGCGCGGTGATTTTTTTCCATAGTTCATTCAGACTCGTTTGTTGACCAAATGCAATATTGATCACTTCATGTTGTCGAAGATCTTTTGCCAGCAAAGCTTTAATATTAGCCTGCACAGCATTCTCCACAAAAGTAAAATCTCGGCTTGTTTCGCCATCCCCGTTAATAGTAGGTGCTTCCCCTTTTAAAGCTGCTTCAATAAATAAGGGAATCACTGCTGCGTAAGGACCCTGAGGGTTTTGCTTAGGGCCAAAAACGTTGAAGTAGCGGAGTCCTATGGTATGGAAATCATAAGTCCTTGAAAAGACCTCGGCGTACAATTCATTTACATACTTGGTTACCGCATAAGGAGAAAGCGGATTCCCAATTTGAACCTCTACTTTTGGTAAAGCGGGATGATCTCCGTAGGTGCTGGAGCTGGCGGCATAAATCATGCGTTTGATGCCTGCGTCACGTGCAGCAACCAACATATTTAAAAATCCACTGATATTTACATCATTGCTGGTAATAGGATCGTTGATGGAGCGGGGAACAGAACCCAGTGCAGCCTGGTGAGTGACATATTCAATTCCTGTCACTGCTTTTTTGCAGGTTTCAAGATCTCGGATATCGCCTTCAATGAGTTCAAAAGCTGGATTGGATTTGAATTCTTCGATATTGATATTAGAACCGGTAGAAAAGTTGTCCAGGACACGGACTTTTTTGGCTCCGTATTTCAAAAGGTATTCTACAATGTTGGATCCAATAAAGCCGGCACCTCCTGTAATCAAGAAGGTGGACTGGGATAGATCGGTGGTATGGTATGGAGTATCGTACACGACTTGAAATTATGAATGTTGAATTATGAATTATGAATTAGGAAAGAGTCTCTTACTTTAAATATTTTTCAAGGCGACTTTAGACCATTCTTAGGGTGCTTTGATCTTATTGATAGAATTATAAAATAAAAACCATCCAGGAGATAACGGTATCTTAATTTCTATAAATTTTTCAATTGTTTGATAAATTCTTCCGGCTCCATAGATCTGATTTCACTCCTGGTAAAATCCTTTGTATTGCGGGTAATTATTAAATCTATCAAATTTGCCTTCGCAGAGAATACTTGAATAGCATCTTCAAAATCTGGCAAATCAGATTCTAAAGCTGTAATAACAATATCCTTATCAATTCCAATAGTTTCGAGTATCTCGATTAGGTCTAATATAAAGGTACGAGCCTGTGATTTTCCTTTTTGCTTGCTAGCGATATAATATATATCAGTAATCGAAGAAGCAGTGATATACCCCTCTAATAATCGCTCATCAATAGCATCAAAAATTTTCAATGAATGATCGAAATGGGGCTGGCGTCGTAGGGCAATATCCAGTATGATATTAGTGTCGATAATAGCTCTGATCATTTATACTTCTCAGTCAGATAGTCTAATTTGGATGAATCAGTATCACTTAAATGCAAAAAACCAGCCCATTTCTTAACAAATTTTTTACCGCCATTTTTTTTAATCTTTTTCTCCGCTTTAGGTACAATTATGATTTCCACCTCTTTATTAAATAGTGAAGGGGTAAAAGGTAATTGTATTAAACCATCTTTAGATATAATGGTATCAAATTTAAATGCTCTCATATTCATTATCTTTGGTAGTAAAGATACAAAAAGTGAAGTAAAGTTTAGTCGATGTTCACGCAGCGGCGCGACGGTATCGCGTCGAACGCAGCGTAAATTAAGATTTTTGTAACTACTTAGGTACTAAAAAACCGTCATTCCTGGCGGAGCGCAGCGTAGGCCAGCACCAAAGGCATTCCCATGGAGGAATCCGCCTTCTACGAAGTGCTCGGATAATTTAGTGATTTCGCATCCATATCAGATTCCGGATATTTACTTCGTTTCTCTTCGTAAATTCCGGAATGACGATATGTTTATTATATCGTCGCTATACTTGTGTAGTTACGCATTTTTTTTATATTTCTGTACCGGTTTGGTTAAATGCACATTGTAAATTGATCCAGATCTTTAAAGGCTTTCGAAAACTCGCCGCGACCGCCGCATTTTTTATTTTTCGTCGCGCCGCTGCGTGAAGCCGGGCTAGAAGTAGTGTTCTCTTTTACCTATGTTCCATCTAACTCCCAGGCTCGTTATGCTGCTGTTCCTGTCCGCTCCAGTCCCCTCTTTATATCTTCTTATTGTATGCGATACATCAACAAACAGCCTATGTGCCAACATATAGGATGCATTCAATTCCAGCATCTTTAAATCAGCTTCTACGCCTTGACCCACTGTATTGTCGAAATCCCTGGTTCGGGATACATAACTTTTATGGATGTTACCTCCATAGTTACTGTTTACGCTATCCTTCCCATAATTCGCCTGCAAATACCTGGCTTCCACAAATAATCTTTTTAAGGGCTGATATCTTAGGATCATCAACTGCTCATCAAAATTTGCTCCCAATGGGTGCGCCAGCGGCTGATCATAATGCGTATAGTTGGTATGGCTTGAAATATGCGCATACATAAACGGCCTGGCCCTATTCCATTCTACTTGCAGATCCAGATTAGGTACGCCAAAGACATCAATATATTTTGCCCCTATTTGTGTCGCCCATTTATTGGCCCACCAGCCATCTCTATTTCGCACATGTTCAAGGAGAAATTCATCCAATACAAACTGACCATAAATTTGGAAACGATTTAAAAAGTTCCACTTGGCATCAGCCCCTACCATGGCATTGCTTTTGTTACTACCCGTATAATGCTCTATGGCTCTATAGAATATCACCGGATTTAGATAAGCCAATTCAAAACCCGTTCCCGTACTGTCACCTGATATAATAGCTTCAAATACGCCTACATTCAGATTGTCGGTGATGTTCAGGCTTAAATGATGCAGGGAAAAGAATTTTTTAATATCCCTGATGTTGCTGGCTCTTCCTGGAAAATTTCCTCTCAATTCAGCAAAGAGATTGGTATAGCTGAACCGCCACACCTGTGTCTGAATTTTTAAGAAAGGATAGGTATTTCCAAAATCTGAGAGGATTAATGACCTTTCTCCATTTCCAATAAAGAACTTATCCTGTCCTGCCTGAATGTTGATATTTTTAGTGGCGTTAAAACTGA
>CAMPJM010000317.1 GCA_946886805.1 uncultured Flammeovirgaceae bacterium
GAATTTCCTAAAGTACTGGGCAATTTTTGGATTAATTTTATTTTTTTTAGAAATTCTTATCTCAAACTTCGCTTTAAAAAGGCGACGAAAAGAGATCGATAAGCTCCAAAAGGAAAATAATTCTTTAAAAGCAAAAATTTATGATATGGAGAATAGCGAGCGGGACGTAGACCAATCCCTTAAATCTTTTGGAAATTCTTTAAAATCTAAGCCTGATACAAATTCAAATAAAGATGATATCGATTCCATTTAATTTTCGCTAACCTATGAACAACCAACAGATAATTAGGCAGGAGCTGGAAGAAGGAGCAACAACCCTTCATAATTTCATGCGCAACGAAAAGAATATCCATGACATCGATAAAGCGGCTTTTTTAATCGCTACTGCCATTAACAGCGGAAATAAAGTGATCTCGTGCGGCAACGGCGGCTCTCATTGCGATGCGATGCATTTTGCAGAAGAACTTACAGGAAGGTATAGAGAAAACAGAAGAGCCTTGCCGGCAATAGCGATTTCGGATCCAAGCCATATCACCTGCTCTGGAAATGATTTTGGCTATGAGCATATTTTTTCGAGGTATGTAGAAGGTTTGGGAACCGAAGGAGATGTTTTATTGGGTATCAGCACTAGTGGAAATTCCCCTAACATAATTAAAGCAGTAGAAGCGGCCAAAGCAAAAGGTATGATCACCATTATTTTGACAGGAAAAGACGGGGGCAAACTAAGAAACATGGCCGATGTGGAAATATGTGTAGAACATCAAGGATATGCAGACCGAATACAGGAGATCCATATTAAAATTATACACATTATGATATTACTAATAGAAAAGCAAGTGTAAATGGTTTCAAAAAGCTATGGGAGCTCGGTATATGGCGTTAATGCCAGCATTATAACCGTAGAAGTAAATGTGGGACAGGGAACAAAGTTTTGGATGGTGGGCCTTCCAGACAATGCTGTCAAAGAAAGCGCTCACAGGGTAGACTCGGCTATAAAATTTGCTGGTTATAAAATGCCACGACAAAAAGTTGTGGTAAACCTGGCACCCGCCGATATAAAAAAAGAAGGCTCTTCCTATGATCTTCCTATCGCCATTGGAATATTAAAATCCTCTGGCCAAATAGAAGGAAACGGTGTTGAAGAATACATTATCTTGGGAGAACTGGCTCTGGACGGGATCTTACGCCCTATAAAAGGAGTGTTACCTATAGCCATTGAAGCAAGAAAACAAGGCTTTAAAGGAGTGATTTTACCGAAGGAAAATGCCGAGGAAGCTGCTATAGTTAATAATCTTCTGGTTATTGGGGTTGAAACCTTGCAAGAAGCAGTTGATTATCTGGAGGGTGACCTGGAAATTATACCGACTGTTAAAGACACCAGAGATATTTTTTATAGTCAGCTCAATGATTATGAAGCTGATTTTTCAGATGTACAGGGTCAGGAAAACATCAAAAGGGCATTGGAAATTGCTGCCGCAGGGGGTCATAATGTGATCATGATTGGTCCTCCGGGAGCAGGAAAAACAATGTTGGCAAAACGACTTCCCTCCATACTGCCTCCTTTGAGTTTAATAGAAGCCCTTGAAACTACCAAGATCCATTCGGTAGCAGGGAAACTAAATCACAACACTTCCCTGATCTCCACCCGACCCTATCGGTCGCCCCATCATACAATCAGCGACGTGGCCTTAGTTGGCGGGGGTGGAAACCCTCAGCCCGGTGAAATATCGCTGGCACATAATGGTGTCCTGTTTCTTGATGAGCTTCCTGAGTTTAAAAGAGCAGTGTTAGAAGTAATGCGACAACCATTGGAAGAAAGGGCGGTAACCATTTCCAGAGCAAAAATATCGGTAGATTTTCCCGCTAATTTTATGCTGTTGGCGAGCATGAACCCTTGCCCTTGTGGCTATTATAACCATCCTGAGAAAGAATGCGTTTGCCCTCCGGGTGTAGTCCAAAGGTATTTAAACAAAGTAAGCGGACCGCTGCTGGACAGGATTGACTTACACGTGGAAGTGACGCCTGTCTCCTTTGATGAAATGACCAGCAACAGGAAGACTGAAAGCAGCGATGAAATCAGGGAAAGGGTAATAAAAGCAAGAAAAAAACAAACGGAGCGATTTGAGGGAAATAAAGAAGTGTTTTCAAATGCTATGATGAGTGCGCAAATGGTAAAACATGTGTGCGAAATTAATCCGGCAGGAAAAACCTTACTAAAAACAGCTATGGAAAAGCTTGGGCTTTCTGCAAGAGCCTATGACAGGATTTTGAAAGTTTCCAGAACCATCGCAGACTTGGCAGACAGTGACGAAATTAAAATAGAGCATTTAGCCGAAGCAATCCAGTATCGCAGTCTGGATAGGGAAGGTTGGGCTGGATAATGTTTAAAAAAATATTTCCAAAAAATTGCAAAGATGTTTGGACATCTAATTTTTTTTTGTACCTTTGAGACTTCCATAGCTGGTTGAAAAAGATCTTGAGGGTACAGTTGGCGCTCGCCAACTGCCTCAAGAATCTTGATTTAAGCTCCCCTTTAAAATTTTAGATTACCTTTTATTTTAAACTTCCTCCGTTTTTTTAATGGTAGAAATGTTATTTGTCAGAATTTAATTGGATCAAGCAATATTTCTGGGGGGCGATAGAATTATGCATAGATTTTAGCAAGTCTATAGATAAAGAAACGGATCAAGCAATATTTGAAACTCCCGTTCCTGACACCCCTGAATTTAATCTTGGATTAACAAATATTGGATCAAGCAATCTTAGACTTAATTTCAGAGCAAAACCAAATCCTTTGGCCATAAAAAAAAAGCCCCTGCATACACAGAAGCTTCAATTTAAAAACTGGGTGGATGATGGGGTTCGAACCCACGACCCTCGGTACCACAAACCGATGCTCTAACCAGCTGAGCTACAACCACCATTTTGGACTGCAAATGTAACAATAGACACTCAACAAAACAAGTACTTATAAAGTTTTATGCCATAAAAAGTAATCTTTCCCCCTTCTTATTCTCGTCAAAAACGCCATTGCTATAAACCTGGTGACCTGAAACAAATGTATTGGTCACTTTTGATTGAAAAGTTTGCCCTAAAAAGGGAGACCATTTACATTTAGACAATATATTGCTCGCGTTTACCGTCCAAGGATTATTTAAATCTACTAAGACAAGATCCGCAAAATAACCTTCTCTAATAAATCCCCTTCTTTCTATTTTGAACAAAATTGCAGGACTATGTGCCATCTTCTCCGCAATTTTTTCAAGCTTAATTTTCCCCTGATGATAGAACTCAAGCATAGCCACCATGCTGTGTTGAACCAATGGACCTCCTGAAGGAGATTTAAAATAGGATTGACTTTTCTCTTCCAATGTATGAGGTGCGTGATCTGTGGCAATTACATCGATCGTATCATCCAAAACAGCATTAAACAAGGCTTCTCTATCTTGTTTTGTTTTAACAGCCGGATTCCATTTTATAAAGTTACCTTTTTGAGCATAATCACTGTCACTAAACCATAAATGGTGGATACAGGCTTCTGCGGTAATTTTCTTGTTTGACAAAGGGGTCACGTTATCAAATAAAGAAAGTTCCTTTGCCGTTGAAATATGAAGCACATGCAATCTGGCATTGTGTTTTTTGGCAAGCGAAACGGCCAAAGAGGAGGATTTAAAACAAGCCTCTTCGCTTCTGATTAGAGGATGGCACTCCACGGGAACATCTTCCCCATATTGTTGCCTATAAATGGCCATATTTCGTTTAATCGTGGTTTCATCTTCACAATGGGTGGCTATTAGCATTTCCGACCTTGAAAAAAGTTGTTCCAGTGCGTTTTCATTGTCAACTAGCATATTTCCTGTAGAAGACCCCATAAAAACCTTTATCCCACATACATTATTAGGGTTGGTTTTCAAAACTTCATCCAGGTTATCATTAGAAGCCCCCATAAAAAACGAGTAATTCGCAAGGGATTTTTTTGAGGCTATGCTATATTTTTCTTCAAGTAATCCCTGAGTAAGTGTATTAGGAACGGTATTTGGCATTTCCATAAAACTCGTTACCCCCCCCGCTACAGCCGCCTTAGCTTCGGTATAGATTTCAGCCTTATGGGTCAAGCCAGGTTCCCTGAAATGCACCTGATCGTCAATGGCCCCGGGTAGTAAATATTTTCCTTTTGCATCAATTATTGTGTCTGCGTTCGCTCCTGATAGATCATTCCCAATTTTATCTATCAACCCATTTTTAATAAAAAGATCAGATGTGAATATCCTTCCTTCATTCACTATATTTGCATTTAGGATTAAGATTGATTGCATTTCAAAAATATTTATTGGTTTTAATCTGTTATAAATTTTCTCCCGGTTTTGAATTTACCGCTAAGGTAGTAGATTTATTATTTGCTCCATAATGAGTACTATTCATTTTGAACAATTTATATATCGAGAAAAAATTTTCTCTCATCATCAGTTCATTTATAAAATATTAAACATAGCTCAGGCAAATCTGAAGAATTAAATTCCAATTTATTATTGATAATTTTTAAGACATTTACTGTCTCCTAATATTCAATAACTCTTCATTTTTAAATTTAGATTTTTATGACACAAAAGATAAAATCATTTGAAGATTTCAAATTGAACAAGCAACTTTTATTGGCTGTTGAGGAAAACGGTTATGAATCACCAAGTCCAATTCAAGAAAAAGCTATCCCCCTTATAATGGCGGGGCATGATTTATTAGGGATTGCTCAGACAGGAACAGGTAAAACAGCCGCCTTTGTGTTACCGATTTTGATGAAACTCAAATATGCGCAAGGTGCAAATCCACGAGCATTAATATTAGCGCCAAGCAGAGAGCTGGCGATGCAAATAGATCAAAACATCAAATCTCTTGCGGCAAATACAGACCTAAGGCATGTGTGTTTATATGGCGGTACCGGCACTAAGCTTCAACTTGAAGCACTTGCCCAAGGGGTGGATATCATAACTGCAACACCAGGCAGATTTATGGATTTATATATGGCTGGAAATATCCCTACAAAGCAAATCCAAACCTTGGTGCTGGATGAGGCAGACAAAATGATGGATATGGGTTTTATGCCTCAAATAAGAAATATTCTTGAAGTATTACCAGTAAAAAGGCAAAATCTGTTATTTTCTGCTACTATGCCAGAAAAGGTGCTGACATTATCAGAAGAATTCTTAGAATTTCCCGAAAGAGCAGAAGTTGCGCCGCAGGCAACAACAATAGAAAAAGTCGATCAATCATTTTACAAAGTTCCTAATTTCAGGACCAAGATAAATTTGTTACAGTATCTTTTGCTTGACGAACGCAACCTCAACAAAGTGATCGTTTTCGTAAAGACAAAAGAGACAGCCAACAACTTATTCAAATTTAT
>CAMPJM010000318.1 GCA_946886805.1 uncultured Flammeovirgaceae bacterium
ATGTGAAAAACAGCTCTCCCGGCTACTCTGGCGCAAGCATCCGCTTGTGCCCTTCCAGGTCCACTAATTCCTAAAAAGTCCAAGCGGACGCTTGAACTAGGCATAAGATGCTTTTGGACAGTAACAATTCTCCTTGATCACCTTAGTCGCAAAGCTTGCTATTCCTTTTAAATTCAAAAAAGCACTCCATGTATGCAAAGCTATAAGGCTTCCAAAACCTCATAGCTTTTGTTTTCAATGTGAAAAACAGCTCTCCCGGCTACTCTGGCGCAAGCATCCGCTTGTGCCCTTCTATGTTCCTTTGGCGTAGCCGAATTATTATCATTGCTAAAATCCATGATAATTCAACTGCCCCCAGAAATATTTTGCTTGCTCCTTAATTAATTACCAGGTTCCTTTATAGAGGTAATCTCGTTTTTTATGTGTTATGGGCTTCAAAGGGATCTCTAACCCGTCCGATTGCTCCAACCAATCCCATAATTCCGCATTCAGTTCCTTTGCTAATTCCTGATATTCCGGATCCCGGATCAGGTTGTTCATTTCATAAGGATCCTTCTGAATATCATATAACTGATCAATGTCCCAAATACCTTGACTGCGTATAAATTTATATTGATCTGTACGCACTGCATATTGGGTAGGCGTTTGAGGGAATGCATCCTCCCAATAATATTCATAAAAGATTTTATCACGCCAAGGTGTGGTCTTGCCTTCCAGAATGGAGAGGAATGATTTCCCTTGCATTTGTGAAGGTTTTTTGACCCCCGCCATTTCAAGGATAGTCGGGGCGACGTCTATATTAAGCACCATTTCTTCGATCTTTGTCTGAGGTTCGATCAGTGCAGGGCAACGGGCCAGCAACGGCACACGCATGGATGCTTCAAAGGCAGTACGCTTGTCGATCAGCCCATGTTCTCCAAAAGCGAAGCCATTGTCACCCATATAGACCACAAGGGTTTCTTCGTCTAAACCATTTTCTTCCAAATAATCTAAAACACGGCCAATGCTACTATCAATCCCCATCAGGGTCTCCAAATAATTCCGATAGGCAACATCAAAATCAGTTCGTCCATGATACATATAGTCCACGCCGTGCCAGCTATAGCGCTGATCCCTTACCCATTGCGGAATATCTTTATAATTAACTGTATATTCTGTTGCTTCTGCACGCTTGCCTTCCGAAAAAGACTTGCTTTTTTCATCTGCAGTCGTAAACATAGATACAGGGTATTGTATCTCGAGATCATCATAACGTCCTTTATCGGGTTTGGCCGGGTCGAATGGTTCGTGTACAGCTTTGTGAGACAGGTAAACAAAAAAGGGCTTGTCTTTATCCCTTTTTTCCAACCAGTCCAGGGTCAGATCTGTCAAGGTCTCGGAAACATAACTGCTGTCTTTTTGCTGAACGTGTTTTCCGTTGATATTCAACAAATTATTATAATATTTTCCCTGTCCGCGAAAACTTACCCAATGGTTAAACCCGGGCCGCGGATCGTCGCTTCCGCCGCCCATGTGCCATTTGCCAAAAAAGGCTGTCTCATACCCCACTTTTTGCAGGTATTGAGGAAAGAAAATCAAGTCTGAAGGGGCAGGCGCAGCGTTATCCACTACCGTGTGGGTATGCGCATACTGCCCGGTCAGAATAGAGGCCCGGCTTGGGGAACAAAGCGCCGTAGTGACGAAAGCATTCTTAAAATGGACACCCTCGTGTGCAAGCCTATCCATATTGGGTGTCTCTAACCCCGGCACTTTTCCTGTAAACCCCATGAAATCATACCGATGGTCATCGGACAGAATAAAAATGACATTCCTGGGCTTTATCTTTGGCAAGGTTTCGTAATTAAGATTGACATAGTTTTGGGCATATAAACAACCGGAGAAACCTGTATGAACAATCAGCATAAAAGTAAATATGCTTATAAATATGTGACTTTTTTTTCTTTGCATAAATTTCAAGTTTAATTGTCTAAAGTTTATAACTCAACAACTGTTGCCGCTTCCCTAATATTTTCACCTTTCCTATCCGTTATATTATCGCCCAGGTCTTCCCTTGCCTCCTCTGCTAATTTTAGCATTTTTTCTACCATCTCCGGATAGTGTTGCTGCACATCATACACCGTACCGGGGTCGTGGGTAAGATTGTATAAAGCCATAGGAATTGAAATCTCTGGTGTGGCTGAGCGCTTACCGTCTTTTCCGTGCGGTGTTTTTGTATAAGTCTTGGATTTATGCGGCAATACCAGTTCCCAGTTTTTATAACGGATTAACTTTAGCCCACCCTTGTAATAGACATAAAACACTTCCCTGGGGGTCTGATCGGATTTTCCCGTAAGTAATGGTAGAAAATTCAGGCCATCGATTTTTTTCGAGGGCAATTCGGCATTTGTAGCGGCAACAATAGTGGGTAAAATATCCATATTTGTTAACAATTGGCTGCATATACGGCCCGGTGCTACTTTTGCTGGCCAGCGGATAAAACAGGGCACCCGGGTTCCACCATCCCAGGCGGTTCCTTTGCCTTCCCGCAACCCGCCTGTCGAACCGGCATGATTACCGAAACAGAGCCAAGGGCCATTGTCACTGGTAACAATTAGTAGCGTATTTTCTGCCAAATCTGTTTTGTCCAGTGCGTCCATTACGCTTCCTACAGCCCAATCTATTTCGCTCATCATATCGCCGAACAGCCCAGCCTCGGTCTTTCCTCTAAACCGTTCTGATGCGGCTATCGGCGCATGCGGCATAGAATAGGCTAGGTATAGAAAGAAAGGACGTTCTTTATTTTTCTTAATGAATTGTTCCGCTTTTTTGGTGAGTGTGACGGTCAGGGCGGACTGGTCTTCCAGGGTTTTGATAGTACCTATTTGTGTATCCCCTTCAATTATCGGAAGGCGAGGAAACCGCATGCGAAAATCTGTAGTATCTGTAACAGGGTTCCCTTCGAAATCTACCGGCCACATGTCATTTGAGTACGGAATACCATAAAAGCTATCAAACCCGTAGTTCAATGGCAAGTAAGGTGCTTTCGAGCCCAAATGCCATTTTCCCAACATCCCTGTAGTATATCCGGCCTTTTTTAGAAGGCTTGCGATAGTTTCCTCAGAAGGGTTCAGCGCTTTTTTACTCCAGGGCATTAACGCACCATTGTCTAAGCCAATCCTGGAGGGGTAGCAGCCGGTGAGCAACGCTGCTCTGGAAGGAGTGCATACAGCCTGTGCTGCATAAAAATGCGTGAATCGCATTCCTTCCCGAGCAAGACGATTGAAGTTGGGCGTATTGTATCCGGTAGCCCCATAAGGTTCTGTATCGCCATAACCCATATCATCCATATTGATAATAATGATATTAGGCTGCTGGGTAGCTTTTTTCTGCTGTCCCGAAGCCTGAAAGGCCAGCAAAGAGGCTATTAAAATAAAAATGATAGATTTCATATGTTTTTTTATTCGTGTTTTTTCTGTAGGATTGAACAAACCATCTTTCTTACCTCACCTAAATCCTTTAAAAGGGAGGACTTTCTTCGGATTGCATTAGAGGTTAATATTATCCTGAAATGTGTTTTAAACCGCTAACATAACTCCCTTCTCCTGAAGGAGAAAGACCTGGGATGAGGTGTTAAAAACAACAAGGCAGTTTATTTAATCCTAATTTTCAATTCATTAATATTCGATCTCAGCTTATAACAAGCGACAAACATAAGATTTCAGGCACCAGACCGAAAATCAGAAAGTTTCGTCTTACACCTTGCCTATTGCCTTTTGTTAATTGCCTACTTTCCCTACAATTAGCTTTACCTGTAGTTCTGAGATCTTTTTTCTCTCGAAATGGAAAGCTAAGTTTATTTGTTGACTTCTGCCTTTCCTTGCCTTTCTGACAGTTCAACTACTTTTTGATCCCATCCTAGCGGAGCCTCAATGTCGATGTCCTCAACTTTCCATCCTTTGAAAAAGACCTCGGCACCTGAATTGCTTATTTTTCCAATATTTTCAATCTGCAAACCCTTCACATCTACGGCTATCACAGGCACCCGGGGATCCGCTTCTTCAGAATGGAGCATTAAGCCATTTATTTGTATGTTTTTGGCATGTCGGATAAACAACCCGGAGGAAGGCAACTCTTCCCAAACGGTTGGCTGTGGATATCCTTTTTCGTCCTCTTTGACTTTTGAAACATCACTGATATAGTCGCCCTCTTCAAGTCCTCCTTTATTATAGAACTGGATATTGGATAGGGAAAGGTTTTCAATATAATGTCCGGATATTGCTGTAATGGAAGACGAGTAATTACCGGTTTCGTAAGCCGTTATATTGCTGATCACAATATTGCGCATACTGCCCATGGGCGGTGCCGGTGCATCTTTTGTATGCTTTCTGGCGCGGTTTCCCAGCCTGACATATAGCGGACAGCTCGTACCTTCAATGGTAATATTGCTGATGCTGACACCTTCCATGGTTCCGCCGTCCACAATTTCAAGCGATATACCTGTGATTCCCCTGGGAGTGCCGAAGATGGGAGGATCGGGATTGGTACTTGGCTTTACCACACAATTGGAAATAGAAATATTTTTAAATCCGCCGGTGGATTCCGTTCCGGCTTTGATGGCATTACAAAAACTGGAAACGATACAATTGGTGATCACAATATCTTCGCAGGCGGCGGCACCGGTGCTTTTTAGCACAATGGCATCGTCGTCGGTATCAAAAACAGAATTAGAAAGCGTAAATCTTCTGCACCCGTCTATATCAATTCCATCGTTATTCCGGTTGGAATGATTATATACGTTAATACGGTCAACAACCACGTCTTCACAATTCAGGTAATGTTGGTTCCAGATACCCGAGTTCCGCATTTTAACCCCTTCTACCCGTACAAATTTGCAGGAAATGAAGAGGATATTCCTGGGCCGGCCGTCCCTGTCGCTGCCGTACTTGGCATTCGGATCAGGTTTTTGCTTGGCCCCGTTGCCATCTATGGTACCGAAGCCAGTGATGGCAATATTGGTAGCTTCATTCGCATAAATCAGCGCGCGCCATCCGCCCGGGTCTTTTTGTGAACGGTAATCGGGCAACGGCTGCATGGGAAAATCTTTGATATCCGTGCTTGCCAGGAGGGTGGCACCCATAGCCAAGTGCAGTTCCACATTATCCTTCATCACTATAGTCCCAGAACGGAATACGCCCGTCGGGATCACTACCCTTCCTCCACCGTTCTCATAACAGGCTTGTACGGCTTTGTTAATCGGCTCAGTATTCAACTCATTTAAGCCCGGTTTAGCACCGTAATCTGTGATCAAAAAATCTTTTGCCAGGCTTTCTTCAACAAAGAAGCAAATCAATAGACACAATAAAACACTTACCTTACTTGTCATTAGTACTTATTTATAATTAATAATATATT
>CAMPJM010000319.1 GCA_946886805.1 uncultured Flammeovirgaceae bacterium
AAGTTAAATAACCTGTTATTATTTGATGTAAATGGAAATTTTCTATCTAAAATCGCTGCTGTGGGTAAGGGGCCTGGTGAATATCTAACTATTGATGGGTTTACTTTTTGCAGGGACAGCAATCTGATAGCTGTGAATTCAAGACACCAGCATAAAATTAACTTGTATGATTATAATGGTAGATACATTAAAAATTTCTCTACAGGTTTTCAAACCAATGATCTTTACGGATTTAAGAACTCTCTTTTATCAGTCAACAATGTTGGGTTCAGACGATATTCTGATTTTTATAATATAACTCTTTTTTCCAAAAATGGTGAAAAACAAAGCCAAGTCCTCAAAAGAGCGGGTGAAGAAGAGTTGTTTAATATAGAGCAACAAAAAACAAAAAAGGCGATGATTTATTGGACATATTATCCAGATGCCAGGAGATACTATCATTTAAAAAATATTCCATATTTCTGGGAATATGGGAGGTATAATTCTCGGGATACCATTTGGAGAATAACTAATAACCTAGAATTAGTACCTAGTTTTGTATTTCAGTTTGAGGGAGAAAAACCACCTTTAGCCTCATATTATACAAAAAATAGGCATCTTCCTGAAGAAATGAAAGAGGAAATTGTGGATGTAAAAGATTTCATAGACACCGAGGAATATATGTTTATCGAAACCTTCAAATTTCCAAAATTACATCGGGTATTAAGAAACAAGGAACAGAATAACAATATTCCAATACCCTATCAAGGTTTCCATAATGATCTTGACGGAGGGCTTCCCTTTTGGCCAGACGGATTTATTTCCGATAATAAAATATTTAAACTTCTGGAGGTACATAAGATTAAAAAATTTTTAAAACAAAATCCTAATAGCTTTGACGAGAATACCAACATTGCCGACAAGGAACATTTTTTAACCATGATGAAGGATGCCGAACTAACAAATAATCCAATTTTGATGGTTATACGCTTAAAGAATTAATAGTGCTTTGTTAACCAGGAATAAGTTGCCTACAAGAGATACCTAGCAATCAGTTTTAAATATATAAAAACAGAAAGAAGCCCAGAGACAAGTATTATATAACAACCATTGCCGTTACTTACCAGCTTTCATGGAAAAATAAAATCGGAAAACGAAATTATTTCCCATTTAGAAGTTTTTAAAAATGAAAAAAGTTTCGGGTTAGGTTTTGAAAAGTAGTCGAATCATCAATTCCTCATATTTTCCACTCAATGGAGCTGTAGGCCATTACCGCACCGAAATTGCCGGTGACATGCCTTACAGACCTTACAGACTCCATGGTGCTGGTGATGCCTACCCTCTTTCTGGCCATACTGCCCCCCTAAAGATTTGGGTCAAGGAGATAATCTAATAACAATATTCCAGTTTTTTCTAAGACTTTCTCCTTTGAGTTCTATTCTATGGGAGGTGTATACCAGCCGGTCTAAAATAGCATCGGTGATTATAGCCTCTCCAATGATTCCGTACCAGCTCCATACAGGAAGCTGACTTCCGATAATGTAGAGGATTTCCCATGCATGTCTTCTAGAATCTCCATCACGTGGCTATTTCAGACATGGTTTGATTCAAAGAACCTACCATCGCTGATGCCGTTTTGGATAGAATAACCAATGGTTCTTACAAGATAGAAATTGCAGGGAGAATCGATGAGGAAAAACAGAACAGTTATGAAGAAATCCCAGAATAAAGTGTTCTAAAAAGAAAAACCAGGATTTTTTGGTTGGTTTTGGTGCTATCGGTATAGGACTTATTGAATTTCATGGGCCGGACTGGAACGGACAGGTCTTTTCAGAAAACAATAGTTCAGATGCCTTTAATCATCCAAATAATTACTGTATGTCCCTACAGTTCAGCAATTTTATACTAAATTTGACGATAGAGGATCCCCTGGCCATAAATGCGGATTCCCTGGGTACTAGCCCCAGAGGAATTGAAACACCAGATAAAGTTCAATTTACAGATCCTTCTAAGAAAGGGAGAGGTGGATACTTAGTTTCTACCTAATTAACATTTTTACACCAAATTAAGATTCCAATGCGAATATCATCTTCCTTCACTATTCTTACTCTACTCATTATAAGCTTCTTGTGGTCTTGCAGTTCCAGAAACTATGATTCAGAATTAAAAAACGCCATTTCTTTGGCAGGAAAAAATAAAAAGGAAATCCGCAGAGTCCTTGATCACTATGAAGGAGATTCTCTTAAATATCTGGCTGCGCGGTATTTGATAATCGACATGGTGCAGAATAAAAGTCTTTCTTATCAAAATGAGCAATATGAAAAATTTACTTCAAAAGTTTATGATTCGGTAGCCAAACTAGAAATCGATATATTCTCTTCTAAGAATGACACCATCAATAAGATGCTGAGAGCCAGGATGTTTGAGGATATCTGGACTCATTACAGCACTGAATTTGATCCTCCCAACCTTCACCGATTTAGCTATATTCCTGATATCAGAAACATCAAAGCTGATTTTTTAATTGAAAATATCGACTATGCTTTCAAGGCCTGGGAATTACCATGGTCAAAAGAATATAATTTTGATGAATTTTGTCAGTTCATTTTACCATACAGATATGCTGATGAATCCCTTACGTCCTGGCGTAAAAGCTATTGGGACAAATTTGGATATGTTATAGATTCTTTAAAAACAGAAACAGATCCTGTTCAGGTTGCAATCTTTATTAATGAGCAGTTGAAAAAAGACTTTTGGGGAAGTGAGATGCTTAAAGGTTTTTCAAGAGGCGGGATAAAACCACTCAATCTATTAAAGAGCAATATACCAGGAAATTGTGAAGATCAGACTGGGATAGGATATTCTGCAATGCGTGCCTTTGGGATTGCAACTTCAGAAGTAATTGTACCAAATTGGGGCAACCGGGGAAAGATGGGACACACTTTCAGCGTTGTTCTGGATCCAAAGGAAAATCAATGGATTGATTTTCATGCAGGAGATATAAATCCGCTTTCGAATGAAACAACCAACATGCCTAAAGCTTTTTTACTGGATGCCATTCCGACAGGCAGTGATGAAAACTTCTTAAAGTTTTACGAGAATCTTACAGACCTGACTTCTGAATTTACCACCACTGTTGATATTCAAGTAGCTGTTGGTCATTTGGGTAAAATTCCGAAGTTCGCATATCTGTGCATTTTTGATGGTGAAAAGTGGGATCCGATTGCTTCAAAAAGAATAGAGAATAAAGAAATCACTTTTAGAGAGGTCGGAGTTAATAAGGTCTATCTTCCGGTCCTTCTAGAAGGAAAAGAAATAATTCCTCTTTCCTCTCCCATCCTCGTGGATTCTTTAAAAAACATTACTTCGCTTGAACCGGATACTTCACATTTCTTTTTAGCAACACTTCTTAGAAAATTCACCCTAAATAAGCATACTGTTGAAAATAGATCCCACGATTTAAAAGGAGGAAAATTCCAGGTAGCTTCCAAAAGTGACTTTTCTGATGCAAAGACCATTTACACTGTACCTGAATTTGCTTCATATATTCCGATTCAGATAGATGTTCCAGAATCTGCAGGAAATTATGTTCGGTTTGTCTTCCCTAATGTTGAAAAAGTTACAAAAGACGGTCCTTCTTGGTTGGCTTTTTATCAGGAAAAAAATGGATTTCATCATATTTTAAAAGGAGATTATATCTCTTCTGAAAAAATATCTCGGAAAAACATGGACGCAATTTTTGATGAGGATTTGCTTTCCTACGTCAGTCTGGTACCAACAGACATAGACTTACCGCAAGATTTTTGGAACCATATTCCATTCAGAGGTAGTACTGATTCTCTCTGGGTAGGGATGAGACTGGAGGAAACAGCTACAATCTCGAAGATAGGTTATTGTCCTAGAAATGATAAAAATAATATCTATCCTGGATTGGAGTATGAACTTTTTTATTGGGATAAAAAATGGAACTCTTTGGGGAAAAAAATTGCTACGGATTATGAATTAACTTTCGACAGCATTCCTTCCAAAAGTTTACTGTTGTTAAAATGCCACAGCGAAGGAAAAGAAGAAAGAATATTTACATTGGACAATGAAGGACAACAGGTTTGGTGGTAACTTCCTAATTCAGGTAGCAGATTTGAACTTTCTTACCTCCGTTTCTTCAAGTCTAAGGTTTACGGCACAAATTAGACCGAAATATGAAGAACCAGCAAACTGAAGCAAGTGTACCCCTTGTCGACCAAAAAACCATACTGGATCAGATAAGGACTTTCATCACCAGTTTATTTCTTTCTGGGCTCCCATTAATGCGTTCTAGTATTCGGTCGTAATTTAATTACTTTTAGCCTCTAAAATTTATTTAAAAACCGCAGTTTTTCATCTGTAAAAGCCCATCCGCAAAAACCTGGTTCTCCTCATATTCAACAGATTTCTGAGGGTTGGTCTAGGATATGTTCTTTAATGAATCGTTATTATTGTCCAGAATGTAAATTCTTGAATTGTTCAGTTTTTAAGCAGCCTGTTGAAAACTTCAAGATACTACAGCGTGCCTTACAAGACCATTGTGAAGATCATTAGCAAAGGTGCTCTTATAGCCACGCACCTAAGGAATCCGAGGAAAAGAGGCTATACCACCCCGAAAGGAACACCTGTGTTCCCATCACCAGTATTACAAAGAAAGAAGCCCCACCTGTTATCTTCAACGAGGGTATACCCACTCTGGGACGCTTTATGAATATACAGAGCCTTTGTTCAAGCAGGATAAATATTCTGAACAGTTGTACAAGACCTGTGATGGTATATTAAATCTGGCCCGCAAGACCAAGCTTGAGACCTTTACCAAGGCCTGCATCATCACCTTAGAAAATCAGAATTATTCCTATCGATTCTTAAAACAGGTGCTTGACAAAATGACGGGAACACGGGAAGAATCTATAATTAATCCACTGTCCGCTCACACCTGCAATTCCGGTGAATGGGGACGGGTGTTCGGTTTCATAACGAACATCTTTCTTCGAAAAATCTAGGGTAAATCTATAAAAATATTATTGGTGTTCTGGAAATAAAGTACCAAGCCTAGTACATCTACCGAGGAGGGGGAAAACGGTTGTAATTCCAGTTGTTCCATCTATGGTGTCATTTTTCCCCCAACTTTAGAAGAATGATTAAATGAAGATGATGAAAGATAATATCACAGATATTTATGGAAGCGATAAACGGTCTTCCTTATCCCGTTTCGGAAGCAACTTAAACTGAATGTTATTCTAAAAGTGTGAGATATCGAACAACACTTTTCCGAATTTTAGGAGGCATACAATATCTATCGCTCGGCGAAAATTTCAAGAACCAAAAAATGCAAGTTCAATTTCTTCCCATTGTTTGAAAATAATCCCATTAAGAACCCAAAAA
>CAMPJM010000320.1 GCA_946886805.1 uncultured Flammeovirgaceae bacterium
TTTTTACAAATGGCAGCAGGTTATAATATGTTTGTTGTGAATATCACACAGCCGGCAAACTTCTTCCATCTGTTAAGGAGACAACTGGCGATGCCGTTTAGGATGCCATGTATCGTAATGTCACCTAAATCATTGTTACGGCATCCAAAAGTTGAATCGCCGATGGAAGATTTCATATCAGGCAGGTTTAAGGAAGTTATTGATGATCCGAATGCTGATCCTAAAGCAATTAAAAAATTGTTGCTATGTACAGGAAAGATATATTATGAGCTTTTGGAAATGCAGGAAGAAACAAAAAGGAAAGATGTTGCGATAGTTCGGCTTGAGCAATTATATCCATACCCTAAGAATAAAGTAAACGAAATTCTTGAAAAATATAAGAAGGCGAAGATATATTGGGTACAGGAAGAGCCTGAAAATATGGGTGCATGGTCCTTCCTTTTGAGGGTGATGAGAAACCCTTCCATAGAATTGATATCCAGAAAAGCTACTGCTTCTCCGGCTACGGGCTATGGCAAAATGCATAAAAAGGAACAGGAAGAAATCATTAATAAAGCTTTTTCCTAACCGGAAAACTTGACAAGTAATATAATTATAAGAAATTTATAAAATCTCTTTGTACAGGCTGTTAACCAAAGCATAAAACAAGAAATTATGAGCAAAACAATGAAGGTACCTCAGGTAGGTGAATCAATTACCGAGGTAACAATAGCCCAATGGTTGAAAAAGGACGGTGATGAAGTAGCATTGGATGAAATAATTTGTGAACTGGAATCAGACAAAGCTACTTTTGAAGTACCTGCTGAAGCTGCTGGCATCCTTCGAATAAAAGTACAGGAAGGAGAGACAATAGAAATTGGTACAGAAATTTGTGAAATAGAAGAAAGTGCCGGAGGCGGGGAGAAGAAAAGTTCTGAAAAAACAGAGGAAAAGAAAGCTGAAAAGAAAGAAGCAGAAACCAGTAAATCCTCCAACGACGCTGGAAAATCTGAGGAAATAGAAATGTTTGTCCCAACTGTTGGGGAATCCATTACAGAGGTCACTATTGGATCCTGGCTTAAATCTGATGGTGACGAAGTGATGTTGGATGAGGCTATAGCGGAAATAGAATCTGATAAAGCAACATTTGAACTGACTGCCGAAGCCCAGGGTAAACTGAAAATAGTGGCTCAAGAAGGAGAGACATTGGAGATAGGAGCCTTGATATGCAAGATTGAAGTAATCCAAGGTCAGGAGTCATCTACGAAAAAAGCTGCAGAAACTGACGAAACAGATGATGATGACAGGGAAAACCCTATGGACGAAACCTATGCCACGGGACATGCTTCCCCAGCTGCATCTAAAATAATGGCAGAAAAAGGGATTAAAGCAGAAGAAGTAAAAGGGTCAGGCATAGATGGTAGAATTACAAAAGAAGATGCTTTAAAGGCAGCGAAATCTGCAAAACCTGAAGCACCTAAGGCTGAAAAAGCAGCAGCACCTTCAACCGCTGCAAGTTCACAAGCCGGGGACCGCAATCAGACAAGGAAGAAGATGTCGAGCCTTAGAAAAACGGTTGCAAGAAGGTTGGTTACCGTTAAAAACGACACCGCCATGCTTACTACCTTTAACGAGGTAGACATGAAACCAATAATGGATCTTAGAAAGAAATACAAAGACCAATTCAAAGAAAAATTTGAAGTTGGACTTGGCTTTATGTCCTTTTTTACCAAAGCCTGCTGTGTAGCTTTACAAGAGTGGCCGGCCGTAAACGCCATGTTGGACGGCGATGAAATGGTCTACAATGATTTCTGTGATATTTCCATTGCGGTTTCTTCTCCAAAAGGGCTTGTGGTTCCCGTTATTAGAAATGCTGAAAAACTTTCTTTTGAAAATATAGAAAAAGAAGTAGTTCGACTTGCCATAAAAGCCAGAGAAGGAAAGCTGAGCATAGAAGAAATGACAGGTGGAACCTTTACGCTCACCAACGGAGGGATTTTTGGTTCTATGATGTCAACTCCGATTATCAACGCCCCACAATCTGCAATTTTAGGAATGCATAATATCGTTGAAAGAGCTGTGGTGGTAAATGGAGAAATTGTGATCAGGCCTATGATGTATTTGGCATTGTCATATGACCATAGAATAATTGACGGGCGAGAGTCAGTAAGTTTTCTGGTAAGGGTTAAGCAATTACTAGAAGATCCATCAAGGCTTCTATTGGGTGTATAATGCTAGATGCTAGAGATTAGATATAAGATGTTAGACATTAGACATTAGATACTGACATTGGAAAAGAAAATAAATAACATATAGTAGCAAGGGAGCATGCTCCCTTGTCTGGTATGCAAATTCAATACACAAACAGCGGCTGCTAGACATTAATACTGTTTAATTTAAAATTCAAAATTCAAAATTTCCATAAAATGCAATACGATGTAACAGTTATCGGGTCCGGCCCCGGTGGATATGTAGCTGCAATTAGATGTGCGCAATTAGGTATGAAAACAGCCCTGATTGAAAAATATCCGACCTTAGGTGGAACCTGCCTAAATGTTGGTTGTATCCCTTCAAAAGCCTTACTGGATTCTACAGAACATTATCACAATGCCCAAACCCATTTTAAAGAACATGGGATTGACGTTTCGGGCCTTGGCGTAAATTTCAAGCAGATGATAGATCGGAAAGCAGAGGTTGTGAACCAAACTACTGCCGGCATAAATTTTCTTATGAAGAAAAATAAAGTAGATGTCTTTACTGGAACAGGCTCGTTTGTCAATAAGAATAAAATAAAAATCACTGGAGAGAAAGAGACAAAAGAGATTGAAACAAAAAAGGTGATTATTGCAACTGGCTCTAAACCATCTACTTTACCTTTTGCCAAAATAGATAAAAAAAGGGTTATTACAAGTACAGAAGCCCTTGTTTTAAAGGAAATCCCCAAGCACTTGATCGTAATTGGTGGCGGAATTATCGGGATGGAATTAGGTTCGGTGTATGCAAGACTTGGTGCGAAGGTGACTGTGGTTGAATTTCTGGATAGTTTGATCCCAACTATGGATGGCACTATGGGCAAAGAATTACAGAAAGCCACCAAAAAGTTAGGGATTGATTTTAAATTAGGTCATAAAGTTACTTCGGTTGAAAATACAGGAGAGGAAGTTATAGTAAAAGCTGATAGCAAAAAAGGAGAAGAAGTCGTGCTAAAGGGCGATTATTGTCTTGTTGCAATTGGTAGAAAACCGTATACCGAAGGCCTTGGATTAGAAAACATCGGACTGACCACGGACAAGGCCGGACGAGTGGAAACGGACGAACATCTTAAAACCAAGGTTGATAATGTTTATGCAATTGGTGATGTGGTAAAAGGTGCAATGTTGGCACATAAAGCCGAGGAAGAAGGAATGTATGTTGCGGAATTTATGGCAGGCCAAAAACCACATGTCAACTACCTTTTAATCCCGGGTGTTGTCTATACCTGGCCTGAAGTGGCAAGTGTAGGCTATACAGAAGAACAACTTAAAGAAAAAGGAAAAGCTTATAAAACCGGGTCATTTCCATTTAAAGCATCTGGTAGAGCGCGAGCCAGTATGGATACAGATGGCTTGGTAAAAGTGTTGGCAGATGAAAAAACTGATGAAATTTTAGGGGTTCACATGATAGGCCCAAGGGCTGCTGATATGATAGCAGAAGCGGTAGTTGCTATGGAATATAGGGCATCCGCGGAAGACATAGCAAGAATATCACACGCTCACCCTACCTATACAGAGGCAATGAAAGAAGCTTGTTTAGCTGCCTCAGAAAATAGGGCTATTCATATTTAGAGAAGCAAGAAGAAATTAGAATGGTGCTTTTTAGCACCATTTTTTTTGTGCTTATTTTTGCCCACGTTCAATTACTAAGGGCATTTTGAAAGAACAGTAAAAATATGATAATACTTCTGAAAAGTACCTGGTGAAAAAATAGAATACAAAAAAATACGCTCAAGAGTACTATGCAACTAGTTCAATCTTTTTTATTGCTATTTTAGGAATCATTTTCAGATTCGTAAGTAAGATAGAATCATCGCTTATTCTCCAGATCTTAGAAACGGTATCCTTGTTTTCTTCAGAATCAGTATCGTATACTATTCTTACATTTTCATTGTTTCTGTAGCGAATTTCTATATCTGTAGAAACATCTTTCATTCTTTTGTGCCGAAATTTTATTGTTTCCACAATATCTTTTACATAATTAAAGGTTTCCATAATCTTCACGTCTAATTAATAATAGTTTCATAATGTGAATATAGATGGGATACACTTCTTTTACCAATTAGAAAAATTTTTATTATTACAATGTAAGGATTTTCTAAAATTGAAATATTCCTTGAGCGACTATATAATAGTGGCTCTAAAATAATTAAAAATAAAAATAAAACAAGTCAATTTCAGTTGATTTATCCAAACATCTTCTTTCAACTTTTGATTGTCCTAAGAATCTTCTAAATTTGCGCAACCATTTTCAGACCCTAAAAAAACATATCCTAAAATGCCAAGAGATAATAGCATTAAATCAGTTTTAATCATCGGTAGCGGACCAATAGTAATAGGCCAAGCATGTGAATTTGATTATGCGGGTTCGCAAGCATCCCGTTCACTCAGGGAAGAAGGCATCGAAGTAACCTTGATTAATTCCAACCCGGCTACTATAATGACCGACAAGGTAACTGCTGACAATGTTTATCTGCTTCCCTTAGAGAAAAAATCTATTATTGAAATACTGCAAAAGCATAAAATAGATGCTGTACTACCTACAATGGGAGGCCAAACAGCATTGAATCTTGCTATAGATTGCGATAAAGCAGGAATTTGGGAAAAATATGGCGTAAGAATAATAGGGGTTGATATTGCTGCTATTGAAACTACTGAGGATAGAGAAAAATTCAGGCTAAAAATGCATGAACTCGATGTTCATGTTTGTAAGGGATCAACTGCAACGTCCTTTTTGCAAGGGAAAGAAATAGCGCAGGAAATTGGATTTCCATTGGTTATCCGCCCTTCCTATACCTTAGGCGGTTCCGGAGGAGGTTTTGTGGAAAAAGCTGAAAATTTTGAAAAAGCTTTAACTTCCGGACTTCATGCATCTCCTATCCATGAAGTACTCATTGAGCAAAGTATAATGGGATGGAAGGAATATGAGCTTGAATTGTTGCGAGACAATGTTGGGAACATTATAATCATCTGTTCTATAGAAAATTTTGATCCTATGGGCATCCACACAGGAGACTCTATAACAGTGGCCCCTGCTATGACCCTACCCGATACAGTTTATCAGCACATGCGGAACCTAGCCATCAAAATGATGAACGGGATTGGTCAATTTGCAGGTGGTTGTAACGTTCAGTTTGCTGTAAA
>CAMPJM010000321.1 GCA_946886805.1 uncultured Flammeovirgaceae bacterium
TTTCCCTTGCGGTCGGAGGTTCCGCTTTACGCTCAAGCTCGATTTTACCCACACATCCTCCACTCATCCAAGGACAAAATTGAAATTTTGGCAGGTACTAACTAGGGAAATCGCATTTAAGATATTCCGAATTAAGCGAAACACGGCTCCCGATCATTAGTACCCGTCCGTATGGACGGATGAGTAGTTCATAGAAGCTTCTTTCACTTTTAAAAGTGATGTACTAACTGAGACGAGCAATACTCCAAAATTCTGGAAAATTCAATTTGAGTTAAAAAAGTTTCTTTCTCCCCGGCTTTTCCACTTAGCACTAATTTATCAAGATCGTTTATACGCCACAATGGTTTAAAATTACGCTCACATATAAACTAATAGTTTACATGTGAGCATTTTTATAAACCTTCTTTGGTATTTTGGTTAAAATTGATGCCATTCGAATCGTGCAAACAGGAATTTCCAAGTATATACTTCACGAAGAATCTCGAAAACCCTACAGATCGGAGCTTTAAGATTTTCAGATGTAGCAGTGCAAATTTTTGTTGAGGTTTAATATAGAAGCCCCGTAGATTTGCTCTGTGGCTGGCAAAATACAAATCGTAATTTCATATATCGCATATTGCGATATGCAATATTCCCCGAATTGGTGAAGAAACTGGAGAGGAAAATGCAGGCGCTACTTTGGGCTCTACTTCTGACAAAATAAATGTATACAAAAAGGAATACGCAGGGGGACAAAAAAGGGGATTCTGCGAAATCAGTGCAGTTTTGAGCAAAAAAAAGCACCGTTTAAAAACGATGCTTTGGTAATTTGTGGAGCCGGCGAGATTCGAACTCGCGTCCAGATAAGGAAACCGAAATGCCTTCTACATGCTTAGTATAGTTTGGATTTTCGAAACGATGCTGGCACTATACAAACCTACACCGTCCTTATTCGCGATTAATTTCGCAGATGCATCACGAACCTGCACCCACTAGTTCCGCATTTCGATGCCTCGATTGCTAGTCCGGCAGAACGGAGGACCAGCGAGACACATTGCTACTAAACTCTTAGTTAGGCAGCAAGGGCGTAGTTAGACTCGCCAATTATAAGTATGAAAGTTTTATTTACGGGAAATACTCACAACTCCCGGCATGCTTACACCCGACTTACACCTACTGTCAATTCCAGTCGGCCCCAAAATTTCAAAGATCAATAGTTTTAACCTTCCTGCAAAGATAAGGCAAAATTTCGAATCGTTGCTGAAAGTCTTTTTCTGCAACGGTTAAACAATAAGTATCAAAACGCCTGCCAAATTGTAAAACACTCCAAAAAAAGGTATTTTTGCCCTCTTTGAAATTAAATCCGTATCATGAAATTTTTTAACGCCAAAATGGCAGTAAAATTATTTGTTGTTTTTGTAGCACACTTGCTCCTTTTTAACAATGCAGCCGCTCAAATCTTAAATGTTGAGAAATCCAGGATAAAAGAAGATTCTTCTAATTACTTCCTTGGAAATATAGGCTTCAGCTTAAGCTTATACAACCGGGATGCAGGGGAAGATGATCCGAATAGTTTTATAGGGCTGTCTGGCAACGGAGATTTTGCTTATGTGGCAAAAAAACACAGCTATCTATTGATCAACTATATTAATTATACTGCCATTCAAGATGATCCTCTTGTACAAACAGGTTATACTCACTTTCGCACAAATTTTTATCGAAAAGCCACATTTTCAAATGAGGTATTCACGCAATACCAATACGACCTTGCACGAGGTTTGGATAGCAGATGGTTGGCAGGAACAGGTTTTAGAATAAAATTGGTAAAAAGTAAAAACACGGATTTGATATTTGGTCCGGGAGTCATGTATGAATATGAAAAATGGCAAAGTCCTATAGAGGGCGACCCATACCGGGTAGCCAAACTATATAAATCGACCAATTATCTAAGTATCAGGCGAAAAATAAATGACCACATTGAATTCAACGCCATATCCTATTACCAGACAGGCTATGACAATTCCATCGACAATTTCAGGCATAGGGTAAGCGGCGATGTCAATCTCACCATAAGTGTCACTGATAAGCTATCGCTGCTAACAACATTTAACTGCACCTTCGAAAATCGACCCATTGTGCCGGTAACCAAATTTATCTACAGCATTACCAATGGGCTGGCTTATTCCTTTTAGAAGATGGGGACAAAAATTCTACAATATCATTTTAATTTATAATTACTATTGCCTTTTAATATAAGGATTTCATAACTTGCACTAATGGAAAATTTTGTTGTTTCAGCACGGAAATACAGGCCAAGCAATTTTAATAGTGTAGTTGGACAATCTCACATTACAACCACCTTAAAAAATGCTATTAAAAACAACCACCTTGCCCAGGCCTTTTTATTTTGTGGTCCCAGAGGCGTAGGAAAAACTACTTGTGCGCGAATTTTAGCTAAGACTATAAATTGCCACAACCTCCAGTCGGATATGGAGCCTTGTAATGAATGTGATTCCTGCAAAAGCTTCAATCTCGGGAATTCGATGAACATCCACGAACTTGATGCGGCTTCCAATAATTCGGTTGAGGATATTAGAAATCTGGTAGACCAGGTGAGATATGCTCCACAAGCCGGGAAGTACAAAATTTACATTATTGATGAGGTACATATGCTATCGAATCAAGCTTTCAACGCGTTCCTTAAAACGCTCGAGGAACCACCGTCTTATGCTATTTTTATTTTAGCGACAACAGAAAAGCATAAAATTATTCCTACCATTCTAAGCAGGTGTCAGATTTTTGATTTCAATAGAATTCTTGTAGATGACATAACCCAACATTTACAATATATTTCCGAAAAAGAATCTATCGAAACCGAACAAGAAGCGCTCCACTTAATAGCGCAGAAGGCGGATGGTGCCTTAAGGGATGCCTTATCAATTTTTGACCTCATTGTTACCTTCTCTTCGGGAAGTAAAGTAACCTATCAGTCGACAATCGATAACCTGCATGTGCTCGATTATGATTACTACTTTAAAATAACGGAAGCTCTTTTAGAAGAAAATATAGCTGCCTGTCTACTTACTTTTGATGAGATTCTTAAGAAAGGATTTGATGGCCATAACTTCATAGTAGGTTTAAGTGAGCATTTCAGAAATTTGCTTGTATGCAAAGATCAGGCGACAATAAAATTGCTTCAGGTTTCAGAGAGTGTTCAAAAGAAATACCTATCTCAATCTTCAAGTTCAACAGTTTCTTTTTTACTTACTGCCTTAAATATTGCAAATCTTTGTGATCTAAATTTTAAAAGCAGCAAAAATCAACGACTTCATGTAGAGCTCACCTTGATGAAAATGGCTCACATTCCCTCAGCAATATTACTAGGTCAGCAACAAAATGACGGAGAGGAATTAAAAAAAAAAGCCAGCTAGATAAACAAAAAGATAATCAAGAAGGAGAAACTACTCAACAAGCACTTGGTGAGAACCAAGCTAATCAAACTTCAGAAAAGGCTTCACCTGTTTTAGCAGAAAAGAAACCCTCCACCGCCACTCCGTCTTTTGGAACTTTAAAGAAAACTTCAAAAATTCCAAAAGTTAGCACCTTAAAAGAAAAAGCTACAGAGCCCGTAAAGGCCACTGTACTCGAGGATACTGAAGAAATAATCACAGCGACCGAAGAAAAAGAGGATACTCCAATTGACTCCCAAAGACTCGCAGAGGTGTGGTCAAAACTTGCAAAAAAAAAGAAGGCCGATGGCAGAGATCAGCTATTTATGCTCATGAGCCAGCCATATGATTTCAAGAATGATATAATTACCCTTACTTTGACTAGTCCTTTACAGGAAGATTTAATTAATGACTTCAGAACAGAAATTGTCCAGTACCTAAGAAAAGAATTACAAAATAAACAAATAGGGATCTCCACTAAGCTGGTAAAACCAGAAGCAAGAAAGATGATTTATACGGCTCATGAAAAATTTAACTATCTCGCCGAAAAGCATCCTAATTTGTTGATTCTTAAAGAGCGATTAGGCTTGGATCCTGATTTTTAGAAAGAAAATCCTAAGGCATTCTCCCCATGAAATCCGCTTGGCCCTGATTTCATAAAATCGAAAGCTGTGAAAATAATAAGAATAGCCGAAGCGTGACTTTCTATAGAAAAATAAAGATTTTACCCTCCAAACAGGAATTATCCTTTAAATATTGCTTACAGAATAGCCCTTTTTTCTATAAACAAAAAAAGCCCATAAAGGGCTAGTATTTTTTAAATCGTAAGGTAATTTACGCCGTAATGGATTTTATTTCACTTAATGCGTTCTCTGTCAACGGCTTCGTAATAAACCTTATAACGTGGTCATTATTTACTATTTTGTCTATATCGCGCTTATTATCGGAACTTGATAATATTATAACTTTACACTTTTGCTTTACCAAATCCGAAAATTTTTCAAACTCGTAAAGAAAAACGAAGCCATCTACTATAGGCATATTAATATCTAAAAATATTATATCTGGTAGCTTCTCGGCGTCGTCTTTGTGTTTCTCTAAATACTCCAGCGCACTTTTTCCCGAGTTCTTGATTTCTACTGAATTTGCAAACTTAGTTATTTCTATTATCCTTTTGCTAATGAAGTTATCTGTATCATTGTCATCTACAAGCATAACTAAGTCAATATTTTTGTCCTCACTAATCATGGGTAAAATGTTTAATGCTTTGATTTTTTTTAACACTGGTTATATTCAAGACAACATCTAAAAAGAGAAAAAATTATCTTCGAATCTGTTTATCAAAGATAGGTTATTTAGAATCTCACGAACCAAAGTATTTGATTTAATCCTTATCTAAGTAAGATTATCAGAATAATTTAACAATTGAAGATTAAAAAATACTTGTTCCCATTACTGTATTTAAAGAAACGAAAAATATTAACTAATGTTTCTCATAGCCTAACACTATTCATTTGCCTTTTTTATTTTTAATTTCTCTCCAATAGACACTCCAAAATCGCTTTTATTATTCCACTGCATTACGTCTTTGATTGTGACATTATGATCCCTTGCAATTTTGTACATTGTTTCTCCGGTCGCCACCTCATGAATAATATAATTATCCTCTTTTATTACAGGTTCGCTCAGTTCAGCACTCGCTTCTTCCTGAGGCGAAGAAATTTTAAGGACTTGATCCACCTTTATTCCATCTCTTAGTGAGAGGTTATTCCATAGTAATATTTCGCCTAACTGAACATTATACATCCTGGCAATACTGTATAACGTCTCCCCTTGCTTCACTTTATGGCTGCCTTCATTCCCAACTTCTCGCTCATTTGTGGGAGCCTCCGTGTCTACAAACTTAATATCTTCCTGTCCTGAGGCAAATGACGTT
>CAMPJM010000322.1 GCA_946886805.1 uncultured Flammeovirgaceae bacterium
CCGTTCAGAACCAGCTTTGCTACTGTATCACCAATTGCCAAAGAAGAAGTTGCTGCCGGCGATGGCGCATTGCAAACATTTACAACGCCTTCAGTTTGAAGGATTAAGAAATCATCTATAAGCCCTCCGTCTTTATCACAGGCTTGTGCTCTTACGCCTGCTCCGCCGGGTTTAAGATCTTTTTCCGTAATATCAGGCATTAGTTTTTGTAGGGCTTTGGTAAAGGCTGCTTTTGATATAGACCGATAAATTTCTCCAAAGCCTGTTTTCCAATATTTTGCAGCAACTTTTTGGAAACCCGGCCATCTTAGAGTTTCTATTAATTCGCCCGCATGGAAATCTGTTTTTTTATAACCTTCTCTTTTCAAGGCCAAAACAGCATTTGGCCCTGCTTCTATTCCACCACCAATCATTCTTGTAAAGTGAACTCCTAAAAAGGGGAAATTTGGATCCGGAACAGGATATATTAAATTCTTTACCAGATATTCCTTTTCTTTAGTCAATTCAAAATATTCGCCGCGAAAGGGGATGATTTTATAATTTATGTCAGGCATGGTCATCCGCGCGATTTTATCTGAATATAAACCGGCGCAATTTACAAGAAGCTTAGTCTGAAAAGTCTGCTGTTCCGTAACCACTTCCGTTGGATGGCCTTTTTTGTTTATTTCAATTACCTTTTGCCCAAATGATATTTCACCGTCGAGCAGCTTAATTTTTTCCAGGTACTTTTCGGAAACATGCTTATAATTTACGATCCCCGTTTGCGGCACAAATATGCCCGCAACTCCATTTACATAAGGTTCATATTCGTGTAGCTGTTCCTTCTTTAAAATTTTTAATCCTTTTAAACCATTCTGTACCCCGCGATCATATAGCACATTCATTAGTTGCTCTTCTTCTGTAGAAGTCGCTACAACAATTTTACCACACAGATCAAACGGTATTTCTTCATTTTTACAGAATTCGATGAGTTGGTTGTAACCATTTATACAATTGCTGGCTTTGAGGCTATTTGGCTTGTAATAAAGCCCTGAGTGAATTACGCCACTGTTATTCCCTGTCTGGTGTAATGCAATATTCTTTTCTTTTTCGAGAATGAGAAGTCTGAGAGAAGGTCTGGCTTGTTTAATTTTTAAAGCAGTAGCCAATCCTACTATTCCACTCCCAATAATTATCACATCAAATTGCATATGGATAAACTAGTTGAATGAGGATTTGAAATAAATACTATGAAAATAATATTTAAGAGAAAACAGGTTTTTATTTTTTAAGAAATAGAGGAAATACTTTTACACGGCTTGTTCGAAATAAAGTAATTGTTTTCCTAAACCATTTATGTTTTTTTTGGAAATCAAGTATCTATTAAAATCTGATCGCAATAATGTTATTGTACACCCTTTGTATAACGTGTGACGGAATACCTAAATGATATGTCTCTACTTTATTTTTTATTACTTAATTTCTCGTTGGGGATAGTAAATGCGGCTACGATTGCTGCAATAAAAAGTAATAAAACTATTATTAATGCTGTCATAATATTTTAAATTTTTGCGCAATTTACTGGATTACTATTGATTTTTAATAAAAGTCGATAAAAAATTAAAATTTTTATGAGGCCACTAAAACAGGATCGAGCAGAAAAGCTGGAATTCTGATTTTTGGAACCTCAGAGTCCTCTGAAAAAGAGAGGCCTTTGAGAGGATATTGCTAATAGCTAATCACTAAACAGCTAACCGACGGTGGAGCATAGCAGTAGAACCTCAGACTTCCTAAGTTTTGTTTCCATACAGCAGATTTACTTGGATGTATGGCAGGCAAAATTTGGTGTCGAGGTATAATATATTAAACTTCGGAAGTCTTTATCTTCCGCCAGTGCTATTGGGTTCCGCTACGTCGTAAAGAAACAATTTATTCTAAGGAACTTTGAATTTCCTCTGCTTCGGTCAGCTGTGTTTGTAAAAGGTCAACATTCTCGGTCACCTCCTGTCTGATTATCGGATTATCAGTTTTTCTAGCCAATTCATTGAGTCTCTCGATATCGTCTTCATGTTCTTCTATTACAATATTGACAAAAGCAGAATCAAATTTGGCGCCTTCGTATGATTGAATGCTATCTATGAGTGCTAGATATTCGGGAGTTAGGGCTGGAGCTAGGTCAATTTCTGCTGCACTAGCCAATTCTTCAATGTTGTTGCGAATTTGGGCATTTTCAGCGATAATAGTTTTACTGAATTCCTTCACTTCAGGAGATAAGGCCTGTCTCTCGGCGACTTCACCCAAAGCTATTTGTAACTGACTGTTCATATGGGAAGAAATTAAAAAATCGGCTTCTTCCTGAAGATTGTCACTTGCACCCACCTCAATGTTGGGGTCTTTGTTTGATGATTCTTCTGTTGTCGTTTCGCTGGTTTTATTTTCACCACAACTCATTAAAAAAGCTATAGAAAGGATTATTCCAATTCTCATTACCATCTCATATAAATTTTTAATAAACAATTATTTCTCATATAACATTGCTTTACATCCAATGTTCAAAAAATATTGTTCGAAAATGTGAGACGCTTATAAAATTGTGGTTTGCGGTCATCGTGCTCAGAAAATTCCTTAATAAATCTTATTTCTCTTTTTTAAAATCAAGAGAGACCGAATTTAAACAATATCTTAAACCAGTGGGCTCCGGTCCATCTGTGAAGAGGTGGCCCAAATGTCCGCCGCAATTGCTACAGACTACCTCTGTTCTAATCATTCCATAGCTCTTATCCAATACCTCTTTTACAGAATTTTTTTCAAGCGGGGCAAAAAAACTAGGCCAACCAGTACCCGAATCAAATTTTGCTTTCGAACTGAATAACGGCTGTTCGCAGGCTGCACATAGATAAGTTCCTTTCTTCTTATTAGCGTTATATTCATTGGAAAAGGCTGGTTCTGTTTCTTTTTCTCTTAAAACCTTATACTCTTCATCGGTTAGGACTTCCTTCCACTGATCTTCGGTTTTGCTTATTTTATACACAATTTTTTCGTTTTGATTATTTGCTATTTCCTGATTTTGAGAACAAGCAGAAAAGGAGGAAACAAGGATTGTTAATAGAACTGCAAAGGAAAAAGACGGGAGCTTTATCATAATTTTTTTTTACGAAAATATTAATACTATGTTTTTATTTGAAGATCAGGTGTTCCAGAAAATACTCGGAGTTAATTATTTAACATACTTATGTCTCATTATATTGTCGATTCAAGCCTAGCCAACCTGATCTCTGAAATATATATAATCCAGAACCTGCTTTACACATTTCCCCAATTCCTTTTTTACCTCATTCTCCCAAATTCTAAAAACACGAAACCCTTTCTTTTCGAGGATATCGTTGATTTCGGCATCCCTTTGCATATTTCTTTCAATTTTAGGAATCCAAAAAGCCCTGTTGGATTTAATTTTACTTTTTTTTGATTCCCAGGAATGTCCATGCCAAAATTCACCATCGACGAAAATAGCCAATTGTAGTCTTTTATTTGCCAAATCAGGTTTTCCGGGTATGTTCTTGCAGCATTTTCTATACCTAACCCCTGCATGCCATAGCGCCTTTCCCAACAATATTTCAGCGCTTGTATTTTTGCTTTTGATTTTTGACATCAAATGGCTTCTCCGCTTGGTAGTATAAAATCCATTAGACTCCTCAAATCTCGGGACTTTAATGGGCGTTGTTTTCTTATAGTCCTGCATGAACTTAGTAACAAAATTAATAGCCGGAAAAGTTTGATATTCGAAAACTTACTTTTCGTTTGTACCCATATATCAGGTTAAACAAATTGGGCAAGAAAGACTATTGTAGTTTGTCGGAAGTTGCTGATTTATAGGAAGAAAAAAAGAGTTTTCTAAAAAAGAGAGACTCTAAGAGAGACGGTTGAGGGGGCGGTAACAAACAACGGCGGCAATTAAAAGATCCTGCCGACCTTCCTTAATCAGGAGTTCCAGCAGGATTGGATAAAATTCCTACGTTTTACTTAAAGTCGGTTTTTATCTCTTCTCGATCTATAAAAATTACTGTCGTTAAATTGTTCTCTGTCATAGAATCCTTCATCAGATCTTACGGTTTCTGATTCGTTATCCGCAGACAATACATTAATCAAGGTGGTTTCATAATCTCTGGTAACCTGATCTCCACTAAAAGCAGGTATTTTATTTACAAGCGCACGATCAATTCCAGGGATAAAAACCAGGTCATCATGTTCATCAATTTCCGCCACGCCTATCGGGAGTAACAAATGCCGATCCCGACCACTTTCCAGAAAACTGTCATTCAAATCTATGTCGAGATATCTTACTTTCATCGCTTCTTTATCAACAATCAACTCATCAATTTTCCCTACTTCTCTACCATTTTTACTGATAACAGTCCAGCCACGCACATCCGGATCGCCCTTGGCCACTGTGTAACCCTCTAATTCTTTTAGTTTTATGAGAGCTGCATTGCGCTCCCTTTCCATATTCCTGGCAAAATCTGATTCTCTATACTGTTTTTCACGTCTCAATTGCTCCTGTCTGGCAAGATGCGCTTCCTGGTTTTCAAACCGCTCTTCCTTTACCTGCGCCATTTGTTCTTTGTACTCATTATCAAGTTTTATTTTTCCCAATTGGATTCTGTAAAGCTCATCATATTTCATTTTTTCATGCTTTACTTCTTCCATCTTATCATCGATAATCCGCAATTGAACATCTCGTTCCTGGTTTAATTGGCCAACTTTATTATCCATTGACGCCATGGCTGTTTCTATTTCGGAGCGTACTTTTGCTATTTTTTCTTCAAACACTCTGTTCTGCATTTCTTGCTCCTCCCTGAGCTGCCTGATTTTCTCTTGATAAATATCTTCTTTGTATTGATCATTGTCCTGGATCACGCTGGCTTTCTGGTCATAAACATTCATATGTTCTAACCTCTCGTGTTTCAATTCCTCCAAAACCTCCTGAAATTTCTCGTCAATCCTCTCTTTCTCCTGTTTTAAGTCCTCAGGATGAATGGAACAATCCTGTCCGTCGATGGAACTGTCTATCAAAAAACCTTCTCTATTATTATCAAAATCAATTCGATCATCACTATTCGAATCAATCCTTTCTCTATCTCGGTCGCTGTCTTTTATAAAGGTTCTTTCCCTGTTCCTGTCTGTATCGTTTATGTTTCTATCTCCTGTATTCATTTTCACCAATGTTTAAGTTAATAAATTATTTCCCTGAATTATTATCGCTTTTTTGTTGCGTTCTAATCCAGATCATTTCTAATTTATGAACATGCATCAGGAATGATTGTTTGTAAAAATTTTTCGCTGTGCTGTTTGC
>CAMPJM010000323.1 GCA_946886805.1 uncultured Flammeovirgaceae bacterium
TATAAATGGGACAGGAATTCTTCAACTCGATTATCTAATTCTTCATTATTGACCGCTATATTTTCGTGGTTCCTATTTTCATAGACAAACAAATGAAATCTGTCAAAAAGACCTGCGTCAATCATTTTTTCTTCCAACATTTCACCTTGGGAAACAGGTACTAAATTATCGTCTTTGCCTAGATGAAGTTGGCTTAAGGGTAAATTTTCCGCAAAGTAAATCGGTGAGCTTGCAATCATTTTGTGCCGAGTCTCCGCTATTGTTGCAGTTCCATTTACCAAGTCTGAAAGGAATTGACATTGGTAGGTCAATTCCTTTTCGTTTTTTGAGGTGAGCTCAAGTAGATTTGTTGGTCCAGCGATTCCTAAAGCACGCTTTACCCTGTTGTCCCTTGTGCCCATTAAGAAGGCTACGGCTGCACCTCTACTTCCACCACTCACGGCTACCCGACTGGTATCTGCATTGCTTTCGGTGCTTTCTATAATGTTTAAAAAGGCGATAGCATCATCAGCAGCTCTATCAAAAGCATCACATTGTCGGCCTTCTGAAACCGGTGACGTATATTCTACCTCATTTATTGTAAAGCTCAAGGATTGACCTCGAAGTGCAGGAACTGCATAAATAAATGGTAACCCTTCGTTGTCGTTCAAATTTATACTAAAGGGAATTGCCGTAAGGTTGTATGAGAATCCTAAAATGTTCATTCGAATAGGTAAAGACGTATCCGATTTCGGAACGATAAGAGCGCCATATTCTTTATTGCCATCAACTTTAAATGAAACTATTTTCAATACAGTACCATTGGTTGTCAGTTCAACGATCTGCTCTACCGCAAAATCAGTTGGGGATAAGTCCCTTGATTCCCAATCTGTCATTACAGCATCCAGTTCTGCCCGTGTGGGCTGTGCAAATAACTCCTGCCTGTTAAAATTACTTAAAAATTCGTCCTTACTACAGGATATTAACAGGGTGCCTAAAAGTAGTATAGCAACAAATACTTTGTAGTTCATGTCCTATTGTGTTTAGCAACTTTTTAGTTTCTGGCTGACGTCGGTTAAATACAATAAATTAATAAAATCTAAGCTACCAGGCATTAATTACTACCGGACAATTTTTTGGAGAGGGTACCGACTTGCAAAATGCTTCTTGTCTTTTCCTTGTTTATCCCTTCTCATTCAAAGGGAAATTAATTCAATACATTGGTCGTGTTCAGAGATCTGAGATCACTCCTTTTATTTATGATTATCGAGATCGCAAGATTGAATACCTAAACCGGTTGTTCCTGAAAAGGAATACCTATTACCGACATTTCGACCGGCAAGCAACCTTGTTTGATGATGCAACGATTACCGACAATCTTTCCAGACAAACCTTAACAGTTGATAAAAAAATCAAGGTTCCAATTGACCAGTTGGATTTCCGTTACGGTGCGATAGCTTTCAATTGCGGAGTACCTGAGTTGAAAATGGAATTGGAATTCGAAATTGAAAATAATGAAGTAAGACCGGAATTTGATGTTCTAAAGCCATATTTTTCCAAAGTATTGAAGTCAAAGTATGTGGAAGCTGAAATTTTTGCAGAGTTCGAAAATAACTTGTTGGTTTCTCAAAAAGCAAATTCAACTGACTTGGAAAAAATCAACCGGGAGATCATTGAAAGTGTAAAATTTCGATTCATTGAGCAGGGCATTCTCGGCAAGCGATATACGCCCGGAACGGAAGGGAATTTACTTGACTTAAACAAGGTGCAGGAAGGGCAAGATGGTAAGCTGTTTTACGATTCGGAAGAGCAATTGCTGAATGACCTATTGAAAAATGAAAAGGTTAAACATTACAGACAATTAAGGTATTTGGCATCTAAGCATGACGGAACTACCTTGAAACTGCGGTTTGTTCTGAGTCCTTTTTCATTCGTATTCCTACTTCCTGGAACAGAGCAATATCATGTTGTTTTAGAAACATTGGACACCGAAGAAGCTACTTATATCTGGCATGTCGACAAAAACAGACAATTGCTTTGGCAAAAACTGCAGGATATAGACAAAGACTTAAACATCATCAGAAATAAAGGCAGGCAAACTTTTCTTCAAAAGCAGCCGGAAAACTTCAGCCGACTCATCCATGATTATACTGACGAGCGAAAGGGGTTTGTTATCTGGAAGGACCATTTAGAAGAAAGATTATTGTGATTTAAGCCAACCCACGTCCCGCTACGTCCACAATCACCAGGGCGTCCCGCTCGACTTGCAAAGTCCTGCCAAACGTTCTATCTTGACACAACAATTGACCCCTGCTTTTTTAATAGTTAGCTTTTATGCGCCCATTGAGTAAGTGGAAATTAAAAATCAAAAATCAAAAATAATGATGGACTTCCTGCTCCGATGCCAATAAAGGAAAAAAATGGACTGACAAAAGCTCTTGGAAATCGCCGGCATTTTAAAAAATTTATCGAGGGTTTTAAAACACTTCAAATATCTATTGCCAACAACACCAGACAAACTATAATAAACAAAATAACCGAACTAGTCTTGTTTTTTACCAAAATATTAAAAATCAATGATGAGAAATGCAATTGCAACGCTATTTATTTTATTTTCTACAATAGCCTATTCGCAGGAAAAAATATCCGAACAAATAGAAATTCCGTTCACGATAACCTCCGATGGTCATATCATTATTCCAGCTAAGGTCAACGGCATTGAAGGAAACTTTATTTTTGACACTGGAGCAGGAATGAATCTCCTGACCAAGGATTTTGCAGATAAAATAAAAGACCTTGAAAAAACGCACCATTTTCATACCGGTCACCGAGCGACTGGCGAAGAAATACAATCTGACTTATGGAATTCTAAAACTTTAGAAATTGGCAGTTTCAAAATAGAGAAAGAAATATTTGCTGTTTACGATTTTAAATTTCCGTTAGATGGCTTGATATCCCTGACCCCTTTTACAGATAAGCCAATAACCATTGACTTTGAGAGTAAAATATTAAGCATAGAGTCCGATAAGTCTTTGGTAGAACTAATAGCCGAAGGAGATTTTGAAATGCCATTACAAATCTCTAACGACAGAGGAATCGACATTGGTATCACTACTAAAATACTGCTTAATAATAAGCTTCCCTTAAATGTCAAATTAGACAGTGGTGCTGGATTTGATGTTTATAGATTCAGTTCAAGATATATGGAAAAACTGGGAATCGATTCAACTAAAATAGAAAGTGAATATAGGCCAAGCTATTTTAAGCCCAAAGAAGGCAATAATTACTACTTCACAAACCTTTCGGAATTGAGTGACGCAAATAATAATGGTTTCATTAACGATTTTAAAGCTACATTTATTGATGGCCTCATTTACGAAGGAATTATGGGAATCGATTGGATTGGAAAAGTAATTACAATTGACATCCCAGAGAAAAGATTAATAGTTAGAAAATAGCGTTTGGCAACATCTCAACGGTTGATGCTTATCTGGAGGCAGGCTGTTTATATGAGGGAATTGAATAGTTGAAGAAATTATTGTTTGCTCAGCAAGCAAGGGAGCATGCTCCCTTGTCTTAGCCCCTGCACTGTATTTTCGCCTTGTAACCAGACTTCCATAGGCTATTGCCAAATAAAACTAAACAAGAAGAAGTTGCCATTAGTCCGCCTGCTCATGGCTACGGCATGTTATGAAACATTGGAAAGAAAAATGACTGAACTGAAAAAGTACCTAATCAGATTGGTGGATTTTACAGAAAGTGAGATGGAAAAATTCACATCTCTTTTCTCGGAAAGTCGCCTCAAAAAGAATGAATATTTAGCAGTTGAAGGCGAATATTCAAGTAAGCTTGTTTTTATTACCCACGGTGTGATGCGGGCCTTTTTCAGAAATAACAATGGGAATGAATATAATAAAACATTTTTTACGGAGTATAATTTTGTCGGTGCCTATTCCTCGTTGGTTACAAAGCAGCAAAATCTAATAAATATTCAATGCCTGACAGACTGCTCTGTCCTTATTGCCGACTACGAGCAGGTAACGAATTTGTACAATGACTTTCCCAAAGTAGAACGCCTCGCCCGGATCCTGGCGGAACATTTTTTTGTAAGTAAAGAAACAAGGGAAATAGAACTGGTGATGCTGGACGCTTCTGAACGCTACACGATCTTTCAAAAAAAGCACCCCAATTTGGAGCATCTAATCCCCCAATATCATATCGCTTCTTATTTGGGCATAACCCCCACCCAATTGAGTAGGATCAGGGCCAAAAAATAAATCTTTACATATGTAAATGTGCGGACTTTTAATTCTTATGATTTTTGTTCCATACAAATTCATAAGAAATAATGCGAGTACATAAAAACAAGATTTTGATCACGGGTGCTACCGCAGGTATCGGAGCGGCGCTCTTGCAAACATTCCTCGACCTTGACAATGAAATAATTGCTGTAGGAAGAAATGAGAGCAAGCTGGAAGAGCTTTCAAAAGTAGATAAAAGAATTATCCCTTTTAAATGTGACATTTCCAGGCAAGAAGAGTTGGATCAACTTACCCTATTTGTGGAACAGGAGCATAAAGACCTCAATATCTTGATTAACAATGCAGGAATTCAATACAATTACAACTTCGACAATGAACACCAGTTACTTCACAAGGTAGAACAGGAAATAAATGTAAACCTCCTTGCACCCCTCAAACTGATCACCTTATTATTGCCTACACTTCAACTCAATGATAATTCCGCAATCGTTAATATTTCCTCCGGCCTGGCAATTGTCCCAAAAGCACAAGCCCCGGTTTACTGCGGAACCAAAGCAGCGATTCATATTTTTACCAAAGCACTGCGGTATCAACTGGATAAAGTAAAGGTATTTGAAATTATCCCTCCTATAGTAGACACGGCAATGACGGCAGGAAGAGGAAAGCGAAAGATTCCGCCCGAAAAATTAGTAGATGAGTTCATAAAAGCCTTTAAAAAGAACAAGTATGAGGTAAATATTGGCAAAGTAAAACTCTTTAGGATCATCAACCGAATTAGTCCAGGTATAGCCGATAGAATAATGAAAGGCATAACACCATGAAGCATTTAATTAAAATTATGGTCGTTATGGCACTATTTTTTGCTTTAACATTCCTCTTGGTAAAGGCGACAGGCATCTTGAGTGTTGAACAAATTAAAATGTGGCTGGTACAGGCGAAGGCACTTTCTCCATACTATATAGGCGGTATCGTGGTACTATTGCTGTTTACCGATTTATTTATTGCTGTTCCAACCATGACCACTATCACTTTAGCAGGATATTTCCTTGGTTTTCCGAACGGTGCCATTGCCTC
>CAMPJM010000324.1 GCA_946886805.1 uncultured Flammeovirgaceae bacterium
AACATTTAAACTTAAGGGAAATTAGTCTTGAGGAAAATCAACTGCTTAAACAATACCTAAATTGGCCCGTGGAGCGAAATTTGATGCAAGATTTGCTGACTTTTAAAGAACATTTCTCGTTTTAGACGAGTCTCGGTTAAGATAGAACTAATTCACAAGTGCTAAATCACCAATCGCAACTCATAATTCATAATTTAGAATTTATAATTCCATAAAAAAAGCCGATCATCTACTGATGATCGGCTTTTTTTGTGGACGTTTCTATTTCAAATCTGAAAAATCAAACGTGTCAAGGAAGGCAGTTGTGAATTTGCCCGATTTGAATTTTTCGTCATCCATTAATTTAATATGGAAAGGAATTGTGGTTTTCACACCTTCTATAACAAACTCCTGCAGTGCCCTTTTCATCCTCGTAATAGTTTCTTCCCTCGATTGGCCACTAACAATTAATTTGGCAATCATAGAATCGTAATTGGGGGGAATCGTATATCCTGCATAAACATGACTGTCGACTCTTACACCATGTCCGCCTGGGACATGTAGGTTGGTAATTTTACCTGGACTTGGTCTAAAGCCATTTCCGGGATCCTCCGCATTGATCCGGCATTCCATCGCATACATTTTTGGAAAATAATTATTTCCAGAAATTTTTATTCCTGCAGCTACTTTTATTTGTTCTTTGATAAGATCATAATCGGTAACTTCTTCAGTTATAGGATGTTCTACCTGAATTCGGGTATTCATTTCCATAAAATAGAAATCGCCTTTTTTGTCAACCAGAAATTCAATGGTTCCCGCGCCTTCATATTTAATAGCTTCTGCGCCGGCTATTGCTGCCTTGCCCATTTTCTCCCTTAGCTTCTGACTCACTATTGGGGAGGGGGTTTCTTCAACAAGTTTTTGATGCCTTCTTTGAATGGAACAGTCCCTTTCTGATAAATGACAGGCTTTTCCTGTTCTGTCACCCACAATTTGGATTTCTATATGCCTCGGTTCTTCGATAAATTTTTCAAGATATAAACCATCATTCCCGAATGAGGCAGATGCTTCTTGCCTGGCGTCATTCCAGGCTTTTATAAAATCACGGTCTTCCCTTACTATCCGCATTCCCTTGCCTCCACCACCGGCGGTTGCTTTTAATATAACAGGATAGCCTATGGATTTTGCGAGTACGAGACCTTCTTCTTTGGATTTCAGTATACCTTTAGATCCTGGAATGGTAGGCACACCGGCCTTCTTCATTGTGTCTTTGGCTGTTGCCTTATCTCCCATTCTGTTGATCATATCAGGGGAGGCGCCTATAAACTTAATGTTGTATTCCTGGCAAACTCTCGAGAACTCGGCATTTTCTGCTAAAAATCCATAACCAGGATGTATAGCGTCTGCATTCGTTATCTCGGCAGCAGCAATTATATTTGGAATATTTAGGTAGGACATTTTGCTGGGAGCAGGCCCAATGCAAACCGCTTCGTCAGCAAATCTAACATGAAGGCTTTCTCTATCTGCAGTAGAATAAACGGCAACTGTACTAATGCCCATTTCACGACAGGTTCTAATGATCCTTAAAGCAATTTCGCCTCTATTGGCAATTAGAATTTTTTTAAACACAGTTATTTTTATAATTTAATTATAGCAAATCGGTAAACGGTGATCAGTAATCGGTAAACGGTGATCAGTGATCAGTAAACAGTAAACAGTGATCGGTAAACAGTAATCAGTTGAATTTAGGGTTTTCTAAAATTACCAGAGTTACTGAATGCATTTTTTAACTTAAGAAGGGTCAACTAAAAACAATGGTTGATCATATTCTACCGGAGAAGCATTGTCTAATAAAACTTTTACAATTGTTCCTGAGATCTCTGACTCAATTTCGTTGAATAGCTTCATTGCCTCCACTATGCAAACTGTTTGACCAGCCTTGATTTTATCCCCAACTTTCACAAATGCTTCTGATTCTGGGTTGGATGACCTGTAAAAGGTGCCTATCATCGGAGATTTTACAGTTAAATATTTACTTTCATCGTCAGTTGCAACAGGTGAAATGCTCGGTTTGTCTTCTTTTTCGACAGGAGACGATTGAGTCTCACTAGTAGGTAAAGAGGAAGCAGGAGTGTTTGAAGTCTGAACATACTTTGTTTCGACCTTAGAACTCTTTCTTACTTTAATTTTAAATTCTTCCGTTTCAATATTTACTTCTTCCAAACCAGACTTGGAAATAAAATCTATAAGGTCTTGAATTTCTTTTGCTTTCATCCGTTTCTTTTGTTTTACATGCTAGAGGTAATTTCATCAATCAGTCATCCCTTAGGACTTTCTAATTTAGATATTTTTCGAGGAAATTACCTTTCTCTTTATCACTAATAATATTTTTAAAAAATTGTTTATTTAACTCGCTCGTAGTATGAACTTGTTCTGGTATCAACCTTTATTTTCTCGTCCTGGTCTATAAATAATGGCACCTGAATGATGGCACCTGTTTCTAAAGTTGCAGGTTTAGTTGCGTTCGTTGCAGTGTCACCTTTCATTCCTGGCTCTGTATAAGTGATTACCAGTTCAACAAAGGGAGGTAATTCACAGCTCAGTGCTGTTTCAGTTTCATCATGATATACCACTTCAACCTCTTGACCATCTTTCAAAAATTCCGGAGTATTGATCAATTTCTCGGGAAGGGCTACTTGTTCAAAAGTGTTGCTATCCATAAAGTGATAACCCAGATCATCTTTATACAGGTACTGGTGTGGCCGTCTCTCTATTCGGGCTGTTGTAACTTTTACCCCGGAGTTAAAAGTGTTTTCCAGAACTTTTCCGGTTGTAAGGCTTTTTAGCTTTGTTCGCACAAAAGCGGCTCCTTTTCCAGGCTTTACATGCTGAAATTCAACTATAGTAAACAGGTCGTTGTTGAATTCTATACAAAGCCCATTTTTAAAATCTGCGGTACTTGCCATTATTTAGGTATTAGGTTTTAGGTATTGGGTAATAGGTTTTGGGTGTTAGACATTAGATGTTATAGCTCGGTGGCTTTTGTCGATTTCTTGATGTTCTAAATATTTTCTAAAGTCTCCAATCTAAAGTCTAGAATCTACCGTCTAAAGTCTGCTGTCTAGCGTCTAAAATCTAAAGTCTACCGTCTAGTTTGTGTCATACGCCCATTTCAAATAAATAGATCCCCAGGTAAAGCCTCCGCCAAATGCAGAAAGGATCAAATTGTCCCCTTTTTTAAGCACTGGCTCATAATCCCATAAGCAAAGAGGAATAGTACCACTTGTGGTATTCCCATACTTTTGGATGTTCAGCATTATCTTTTCAGGGCCTATTCCCATCCTATTTGCGGTCGCATCTATTATCCTTTTATTTGCCTGATGGGGTACAAGCCACTTGATATCCTCAGCCTTCAGTTCGTTTTTAGCCATTATCTCAGCTGAAACTTCAGCCATATTTGTTACGGCAAACTTAAAGACTGCAGAGCCTTCCTGATAAACAAAATGTTCTTTTGAAGCAAGCGTTTCAGCAGAAGCAGGTCGTCGGCTTCCTCCCGCTTTCATATGGAGGTGGGTTTCTCCACTTCCGTCCGATTTTAGTATGGAATCAACAATGCCTACATCCTCATAAGTAGGTTCTAACAAAACAGCACCCCCGCCATCACCAAAGATGATACAGGTGGACCTGTCTTCATAGTCAATGATCGACGACATCTTATCGGCACCTATTACTACAACCTTCTTATATTTCCCGGTTTCTATAAATTGCGATCCTGTTGCAAGTGCAAATATAAATCCGGAACAAGCAGCTGAAAGATCATACCCAAAAGCGTTTTTAGCGCCTACCTTGTCCGCAATAACATTGGCAGTAGCAGGGAACAACATATCCGGCGTAGTAGTTGCACATATTATAAGGTCAATTTCAGAGGCGTCAGTCCCTGTTTTCTTTAGCAACCCTTTTACAGCTTCTATTCCAATTACAGAAGTTCCTTTGTTTTCGCCCTTTAGAATTCTTCTTTCACTTATGCCTGTCCGGCTAATTATCCATTCGTCCGTTGTTTCGACCATCGTTTCCAATTCTTTATTGGTGAGGACATAATCCGGGACAAAGCCTTGAACGCCTGTAATTGCTGCTCTTATTTTACTCATTTTAGTGCATTTAAATACAGAATAAACTGTAGAAGATTTCCTTTCCTCCCTCATTTAACAACAAAAAAAGAAAGGGGAAATAATTTTGAACGCAATATAGTAGGTGAAATTGCTAATTCATAATAATCATTTAATTCCTATAAAATGAAATGAATTTTTTTTATCATCAAGAAAAACGCTCTTTTTCTAAAAATTGATAATTGCTGCTTATTTGCAGGTATTTACCATGAAGGTGAAATGGTCTATTCCAGTTTACTATAGCATGGAAATATGCCCAAAATCAGGTACATCGTAAATGGATATAATGTTAAACAGCTTTATATTTCCTAACAATTAAGGAAATATAAAGCTGTTTAGGTTTGTTTGGGGATGTATAGTTTACACTAAAACATCTTTTTCCATCATAACCTGGCCTTTCCAGTATAATTTACCTTCATGCCAGTAAGCTCGGTGAGGCAAATGAAATTCTCCTGTAGTAGGGCAAATGGATAAATTTTTCGCTTCAGCCTTATAATGAGTTCTTCTTTTATCTCTTCTGGACTTGGATGTTTTGCGTTTAGGATGCGCCATTTCTATTTTTAATTAATTGTTTTTTAAATTTTTAAGTATTTCCCACCTGGGATCTATATTGTCATTTTCCTGTTCCTCCTCTGTGGTATCATCAGCTATTTCGTCCTGATAAATGATACTTCCTGTACTGTTTTCGTCATCATCCTCATCAGCAAATTTAGGATGTAACTTCTTGTAAGGTATACTCAGGCTAATGGTTTCATAAATAAATTGAGCAACATTAATCCGCTGTGTACTTCTTGTGATGATCACAATTTCATCATCAACTTCCATTTCTTCCTCGCCGTATTTATAGATCAGTTTTCCTTCCAGTTCAATAGGATAATCAAATAAATCAAGGCTTCTGTCACAAGTAAGCTCAATACTACCGGAAAATGTAAAGATAGCTTCTATTAAGGTCTCTCTTTTATCTAAAAAAAGATGAACGTTTACCTTTCCTTCCTCTACAAAACTATTTTCAAAATTCTGAAAGAAGGTGCCGTCAACTTCAAAATCATATTCATGCTTAGCATTACTAAGCTTAAAGACTTCTATGTTAAATTTATCTAAATCTTTCATCACTTACCTTTCCAGTTAAGACCGCAAATTTAGGTATATAATTTTAA
>CAMPJM010000325.1 GCA_946886805.1 uncultured Flammeovirgaceae bacterium
AATTTCAACAGCAAGTCTCATTTATTTTTTAACTGCCCAATATAGTTAATCCCATCAAATACAATGCTAAAAAATTAAATTCAATTTTTTTTGTGTTTTTTTGATTTTTCATCACGCTACTGCCTCTCAGTCATTATGCCGACGCAGCACGGATTATCAATCACAAATTAAATATATACCAAATCTTATAAAACTATATAGAAATCTATTTTTTGGGATAAACTCTTACATGCCCGCACTTTTTGTCACTGAATCATTTTAAAGATGGTTTGTTTGCTCTATATGCTGAAGACATTTCAGTTAAAAATTCACAAAAAAACATACAATTTCAATTAGCAGACATGTTAAAAAACAAAGTTTTCCCCATTATTTGTTCCATATTTCTTCTTTTTACCCTCACATCGTGTGAAAAGGTCGAAGACCTCATAACAGAATCACCAATAGAAGGATCGCCTCAATTTACCACAACCACTTACACCATTAAAAAAGGGCAACATTCGACGTCAAACAAAATGGCTCCTTTAGCCGTAACAAAGATGGCTTTCAAGGTAACGTTTGATAGTTCCGCAATTTACAAAACCAAAAACCCAGAAAATCAGGCAGACATCAATAAACTATATGGCCTTTCAGATTGCAGTTCGCATCACCATCAGAACAGCGCACGCTTTGGCTGGCGTTGGTTTAATGGCCAATTAGAAATTCATGCTTATGGCTACAGCGCAGGAAAAAGATCTTTTACTTTTATTACATCTGTAGAATTAAATGAAGAAAATACTTACACGCTGGAGTTAACTGAAAATGAATATATTTTCAAGGTAAAAGACAAAGTAATCTCAATGGAGAGAGCTTGTTCAGGAACCTCCACTGGCTATAAACTTTATCCATATTTTGGAGGTGATGAAAAGGCTCCTCACAACATTACTATTACGATAGAAGATTTGTCAACTAACTAACCAAAATGTCCAACGAGTCGTTATAGCTATATTTTCCAAAGAATCTGGTTATGAAAGCTATAACGATTAAAACATTTGGCGGCGCCGAACAATTGTCTATTACCTCAATTTCCGATCCTCAACCTGGTTCTGATGAAATATTGGTAGATGTCCATGCAACGGCCTTAAACCGTGCAGACATATTACAACGAGAAGGCAAATACCCTCCGCCGCCTGGAGCGAGTGATATTTTAGGGCTTGAAATAGCCGGGATTGTGAACAAAGTCGGCAGTAATGAAACCCACTGGAAATATGGCGACCGGGTTTTTGGACTTATACCTGGCGGTGGCTATGCGGAAAAAGCTGTGATCCATAGGGACATGTTAATGAAAATTCCTGAAGGATACTCTTTTGAGGAAGCTGCTGCAATCCCAGAAGTTTTTTTAACTGCTTACCAGTCATTAGTTTGGCTGGCAAAATTAAAAAAAGGAGAAAATATTCTTATTCATGCTGGTGCTAGCGGTGTGGGGACTGCAGCGATCCAGCTTGCAAAAGCACAGGGTGCTACCGTTTTTGTGACCGCTTCAAAAGAAAAACATAATATCTGCTTGGAATTAGGAGCGGATTTTGCGTATGATTATCGTTCCGGACCATTTGAAGAATGGGTTTCACAAAATTCTAATAATACAGGAGTACATGTTATAGTAGATTTTATTGGAGGCAATTATTTTGATCAAAATATAAATTGCCTTGCCAGAGACGGAAGATTGGTGCAATTAGCAACCATGGGTGGGAAAATTGTAAAAGATTTCAATCTCGGCAAGATTTTAATGAAGCGAATCAGTATTATTGGGTCAACTTTAAGAAGCAGGAATCTTGCTTACCAGATAGAACTCACGCAGGAGTTTTACAAAAACTCGATAGAGAAATTTAATAAAAGATCCTTAAAGCCGATTTTAGATAAAGTATTTGATTGGAAAGACGTTCGGATTGCACATCAATATATGGAAGAAAACAAGAACGCCGGAAAAATAGTCCTTAGAATAAAAGAATAAATATGCAGCGTATGAGATTTAATTTTTCATTGACCCTTCTATTTATTCTTTTCCTTTGTGCGGGCATTGCTTTCCCATCAAAAAGCCAGTGCCTTAAAAATGAAGAACCTTTTGTAGTTGGAGAAAAAGTAGAATACGAAGTATACTATAACTGGGGATTTATTTGGGTAAATGCTGGAGAAGTTACTTTTAGCGTCAAACCAGAATTATATCATGGAAAAGCGGTTTATCATTTTATAAGTGAAGGAACAAGCAAGCCGAATTATGATTGGCTCTATAAAGTAAGGGATAGATATGAATCAAAAGTAGCAATTGATGGATTTCGACCACTTTGGTTCAAGAGAGACACTTACGAAGGAAATTTTAAAGTTGATGAAGAGTATCATTACTTGCCGGAAAAAAACCAGGTTGCTTTCTCCCTAACAGATAGCGACAATCCCCTTGTCGAAGACACTTTAAATATAAAACCATGCACTTTTGATGTGATCACCATGGTTTATTACGCAAGAACCCTGGATTTTAGTAAATATCAAAAAAATGATAAAATCCCTATCAATGTATTAATTGATGGAGAAGCCCATAACCTTTACATCCGGTATTTAGGAACAGAAACCATTGAAACCCGCGAAAAAAAGAAGTTTGAGTGTATCAAATTTAAACCGCTTTTAGTTGAAGGCACTATTTTTGAAGGTGGGGAAGACATGACGGTATGGGTCACCAATGACAGAAATAAAATTCCTATTTTAGTGGAAGCTAAAATCATTGTGGGAAGCATAAAAGCCTACCTTACAAAAACAAGCAATCTAAAATATCCCGGAAAGGCATTGGTAGAAGAAGAATGATTAACTCAACTTCTCCTTATTCATAATTTGTGCTTCTCCCGTAACAACAGGCTTATTATTGGCCACCTCAATAATGTTGGTGATGATAGTAGCTCTATGTTTGCCCTCCATAACTTCCTTCACGGATAATACTGCTTTATATTCCTGATCCACATACATAGGCCGTTTGAAACTAAGCTGTTGGTGCAGATAAACTGTACCTTCACCTGGCCACATGGTACCGAAGATCCTGGAAATCACGCTTGACCCTAAAAAGCCATGAATAATTGGTTTTTTATAAACAGTTGTTGCAGCGTACGCAGCATCTAAATGGACTGGATTATTATCACCGCTAATTTTTGCAAAAGCGTCTACGTCATCCTGTGAAAAACTAAATAAAAACTCAAAGGTATCTCCTGTGATTAACATAGTTTGTTTAATTATTCTGTTTTTGAAATTATAAGCCCTAAATTTATAAAATTATACGAGGAATATATCTTAAATATAAAAACTAAACACAATAGAAATTTATGGCTGCAACAACATTAACAGTTTTGAGCAATGGATCAATAAAAGTAGAAGGTGATTTTGAAATAAAGGATAAAGAAGGAAATATCTACAACCTTCAGGGAAGAACATTGGTATCTATTTGCAGATGTGGCCTTTCCCAAAACAAACCTTTTTGTGATGGTTCCCATAAGAATCATTTCGAACATGATGCCAAAGCATTTGATTTGCCTCCTAAGAAAGTTTAAATAGAAAAAAGAGCATTAAAGGACAGGTAAATTAAAGCAACAAAAGCTGGAAAACGTGGCGATATTTAAACAGAATCTTTCGCAATTCCCTAATGCAAAAGCTGCCTGTCTTTTAGTTCATGGTTTAAACAACAAGCCAGAGGTGCTATTTGACATTGCTAATTTCCTTGAAAGCCTGTCTTTGCCTTCGGTAATAATCGGCCTCACCGGCCACAATAACGATATAACTAATCTGGAGTCCATCACAAAAAAAATCTGGCATCAGGACGTTTTGGATGGATATAAGTTAATTAAAAAGAAATGTGATGATGTTTATTTTATAGGTTTTTCATTAGGTGCTTCTATTGGCCTGGATATGATCTCGGAAAGCATCCACTATAAAAAAATGATATTGTTGGCCCCGGCAATAGCACCGAGGATACCTGTAAAATTTCTTGATTATATATCACCCGTCCTTCCCTCTTTGCCTTTATACAGCATGGCTCCCAAAAGCTATATAGCCAATAAATACCTGCCACTAAAGTGCTACAAGGTGCTGCTATCAATTTACAAGTCTGTACATAAGAAAAAATTTGCTTCTGCTAACATACCGACGCTTGTTTTTGCCGATCCCAAAGATGAAACAATGAGCCTGGGGGACATTAAGAAACTAATCGAAAACTACCAGCTTAGTAATTGGAAATTGATTCTCCTGGACAGTAATAATGTTGTATCAAAAGTGAGCTTTCATCACCTGATAGTGGATAGGGAGGCTATGGGTTTCGAAAACTGGGAAGTATTTAAAAAGGAAGTATTTGCTTTTTTAGAGTAACTGTGATTTTTTTGACAAAGTTATTTGAATAAGAGATTCTAGGTTCTTGCCTATTAGGATTGCTCCAAATCCCTCCTTTTTGAAATTCTCTGGGAGCGTCTACCATTTTATTTATAGTAGAGACAAGGCATGCCTTGTCTCTACTATAAATAAAAAAACAACAATGTGTTCACTGCCGAGCTTGTACTGTTCGGTTTTGTGACACTTTTTAAAATAAAAACACAAACAATCTAATTAACTTACTGATTATCAGTAAGCTATAATACTGGCATAACAATTGGCTTCTAAAAATCAATTAAGAACTCAAAATAAAATGCCATGAACAATTTAATCACCACTGCTACAAAAGCCTTAGTGCTTAGCCTGATTTTGCTCTCCCTTGCTTCCGGCACTTCCATTGCCGGAGGAAATGATACAGTTGCATTAAAAGAAAACAACCTTCACAACAGCTATACAGATTCCTTACTTGAAATGGAAAAAAGTATGACAAAAGCTGAAGAAGAAGAAAATATTTTTCAATTGACTCCTGTTGTTAAAATTTACGACGCCAACTTTAACCTGGTAAAAGAATCACCTTTGCCAGCTGAATTTATGTCTGAAGACAAAGAACTTTTAATGCTCATGAGAAAAAGTGACCTTTTTATGAAATTCGACTACATCAGTATCTATGTTATGAAATAAATCAAAATTGCTTCTGAAAATAGATGTTTAGTTTAGTTAAAGGTAGGGGTTTATGACCCTTACTTTTTTTGTTTTAAAGAAAAAAAACTGCGCGAACTCGAATAAAACCAAGAGCCGAATGTAATAATGCTTGGAAAACTTAAAATTTCGTTGCTTAAATTTTAATTGGAGGGAAAATTACGCATCGGCTTTATAAAATCTGAAAGAAATTATTTTCCATCTTAACCTTTAAAAC
>CAMPJM010000326.1 GCA_946886805.1 uncultured Flammeovirgaceae bacterium
AGTCAATTTTTTTCTTTTCGAAAAAAAATTGATGTGGCGATCCCCTGAAAACGAAAAGCGGAGCAATCATTTAGGGGATTGCCGCACTTTTAGCATACCACTGCTTCAACAGTGATTTGAAAGGTGTAGTTTTTGTGACATAGTCTGTTTCGGAAGTGCCGTTCGTGCCAAAGGCATCCCTTCGGGGCAATGACGATTATTAGGATAAAAAGAATTATACATTTTGTTTGGCAACTACCTCTTATTTCCTCCTCGAGTTAAGGAGAAGAGTCAATGGCATCTGTAATTCTTTTTCTATTGATTAGAAAATGTTAATTTGGAACCATGATTAGAACTTTAGTCATATTGTTTTTTCTAACAAACTTCACCACAGTTTGCCTGGGTCAAGAATTTTTGCTTTTTCACAAAAACAGATTTAAGGAAGCAAAATACGAAGTTGGAGATGTTATATCATTTAAGGTAAAAGGTGATAAGAAAAAGCATACTTTTCAAATAAAAGACTTTGAAGACAGTTTGATTGTGTTTGATAATTACAAAATCGATCCCGATGAAATCACCCATATGTACCTTGATGATAAAACCAGAGTCTGGTATATTTTTCGGTATAAGTATCAAAAGATATTTATGGTTGGAGGTATAGGATATTTTGCAATAGATGCTCTCAACACAGGAGAAATATCCTCCAATAACCTCTTAATTGCAGGGTCTTTAATTTCGGCAGGGATACTTGCAAAAATATTGTTTAAAGACCGGATAAGCGTTAAAGGAAAGAGGCGGTTGGTAATTATAGATTATTGAAATTTTTGAACCCTAGTTATGAAAATATTTTTAACTTCCATACTGTTTTTTCTGATTTGTAATGCTTCATTAGATGCCCAAAAGCCTCAATGGACATTACAAAATAGTGTCGTTGATACATCAATCAGAGGAGCAAGCGCTGTAAACGAAAATATCTGTTGGCTGGGAACCAAAGGCTGTGTTTTACGCACAATTGACGGCGGCCAAACCTGGCAAAAATTGACTATACCAGATGCAGAAGATTTGGACTTCAGGGATGTGGAAGCTTTCGATGAAAACATTTGCATTGCCATGAGTGCGGGTAAAGGGCAAGAAAGCAGAATTTACAAAACCACAGATGCTGGCAAAAGTTGGAAAAAGGTGAAGCAGAATGCGCATCAGGAGGGGTTTTATAATGGAATTGCGTTTTGGGACAATAAAACTGGCTTGCTCGCAGGCGATCCAATCGCTGGTGTTCCTTACCTGCTTAAGACTACAGACGCCGGTGAGACATGGGAAGAAATAGCGGCAGAAAATTTACCCGGATTGGAAGATGGGGAATATGGATTTGCCTCCAGTGGTACTCATATCGCTACTGTCGGTGCTTCAAACGTTTTTATTGGGACAGGTGGAAATGTGGCAAGAATCTTTTACTCTACAGATAAGGGTGAAAGTTGGGACGTGGTAAATACACCAATGATTGCCGGGGCTTCTTCCCAGGGAATATTTTCAATAGCATTTAAAAACAAAACCTTTGGAATGGCTGTGGGAGGGGACTATACAAAGGAGAAGGAAGGCAAGGATAATTTAATAATCAGCGAAGATGGTGGTGAAAGCTGGCAATTGGTAAAGAGCGTCGAGTTAGATTACAGATCCTGTATTGCTTTTACCCCTGAATATATTATCGTAGTGGGACCTTCAGGCACAGACATTTCTTATGATAATGGAAAAAGCTTCCAAGCTATTAGCGAGCAGGGGTTTCATACCGTAACAGTAAGTCCTAATGGGAAAGGCGTTTGGGCAGCGGGAGCAGGCGGGGTAGTGGGGAGATTGGTAGAGGAATGAGGAATATAATATTTGCAACAGCACGCAGGTAGTTCAATTGAACTTCCTCTATTTTTTGTATCTATCTGTTTATTTATTTAAAATGCCGCCTAAAGATCTGCTAATATTAAAGAGTCACACATGAAAAGACGCCTACTGTTGATTATCCTTTTATTTGCAACAGTTTCAGGTTTTTCTAAAACCGACGAAACTGAAAAGCCCGACTATAAGCAGATTGAGAAAGCAGTTGCTGATAACTCTTCAGCGCTTTATTATCCCAAGCTGATGATAAGGTACAAAATGGCCGACACAACCCTGACTTTGGAAGAAAAAAGGCATTTGTACTATGGGTTTACCTTCCAGAAAACCTACTCGCCCTATGGGAGCTCCGATTTCGAAGATAAGCTGAGGGAACTTTTAAAGAAAAAGAAATTAAAGGATTCGGATTATCGGAAAATTGTGACTTTTTCGGATTCCGTGCTTTCAGAAAATCCTTTTAATTTAGCCGTACTCGATAATCAGCTTTTTGCTTTTGAAAAGCTAAACGACGCAACCCGGTTTAATGAAAATATCATCCGGTTAAATATTGTTATCGATGTTTTGTTGAGTTCAGGTGATGGTTTAAAAAAGAAGTCAGCTTTTTATGTGATTTCCACCGCACATGAATATTTTTTATTGAATGTATTGGGGTTTTCTTTCGGTGGCTCTCAAAGCTTGCAGGAACATTATGACTATTTAACAGTGGCAAAAAACCCTGATAAAATTAAAGGATTTTATTTTGATGTGAGTCCGTGTTTGCAATCTTTGGATAAATCTTTCAGATAAGTTGTTCTGCAATGCTTTTTCAACCCGGAATAGATATTCTAAATGCATATTTCGGGTTTAAACCAGGAGAGGCAACCGCTAAGGTAGGAGCGGCAGGGATGGAAGCGGTACCCGGCTAAGGGGAGGTTTTTTGTGCGTGAGCGGGGTCCCGGCACGGTGCCCGAGAGAACAGCGCAAGTGCACAACCCGAAATGCCGCTCAAAGGAAATAGTGAATTTGGTACTTTAGTAATTGGCGAACAAAACTTTTAGGATTGCACGTTTTTAGAATTCAATGGTAAACTCCGTATAGCCTTCCGGCCTGGTTTCCAGTGAAAATCCATAACCGTGCCTGTGTAAAATTTCCCTGGTAATGGTGAGGCCAATGCCTTGTCCCTCTTTTTTGTTACTGAAGAAGGGTGAAAAAAGCTTTTCTTTTGCACTTTCACTAATGCCTTTTCCAGTATCTCTGATGATCAGCTGAGGCGGATCTTCTCGTGTTATTAAGGTAATAGTCCCGTCTTTTTCAATAGATTCAGCGGCATTTTTAACCACATTAATCAATACCTGCTCCAATTGATTTTCATCAAAAAGCAGGAAAAAAGACCCTTCGAAAAGTTTTAGATCCAAATGGATTTGTTTTTGCTTAAGCTGCTCAGCATGCAATAGATGAACATTTCTGACAACCTGATGGAGATCTTTCTTTTCCTTTTTTACTTCCGGTAATCGAACCACATCTGCAAAGTTTGACATAAATTTTGCCATACGTCTGTTTCTGTCAATGCCCAGTTGGAGAAGCTCACTGTATTCATCTTCCGTCTCCTGGAATCTGGCTTTATGAACAGAATCCAGCAGCGAATTCACAGCCCCAACAGTATTGTTTATTTCATGAGACATCATTCTGATCACCTTCTCATAGGCTTGTTTCTCAGCCAATAAAATTTCACCGGTTACCTCCTCAATGAGGATAAAATGCTGATGGAAACCCTTGTTGATAAAATGAGATTTATGGCATTTAAAGGTTTTAGATCCCCTGCCTTTTACAGTACTGGATTCACCTGATTTGAGGCCGGAAAGCAGGTCGAATATTTCTCCTCCTAATTCGGATGGCTTTTTGCCCAATAAAATTTTGGAATTTACATTTAATAACCTGAGGGCGGCCGGGTTTACCTGATCTATTTCATCATCGTAATTTAAGATGATAATGCCGGCTGGAGAGGCTTGAATAAGTTTTTCAAGAAAGAAATGCTGTTCGTTGACCTGAATTCTCTCTTCCCGGAGCTGCTTTATCATGCTGTTAAAAACATCGATCAGCAGGTCCATTTCATAGTGGCCGGTTTTATTGAAAGTGAGGGAGAAATCTTTTTCTTTTAAAGTCTCGATGCCGGAAGCAAGCATATTTAAGGGCTTCACATGTGCTTTGTAAAGCTGTATAGTCACATACACCGAGATCAGGATGAGTGCTTCACAAGCAAGAAACCAATAGATGTTGGTTTGATAGACTAAAATAGCCATCAAAGTCATGATGGCATGAACAGTAATAGCAAAGAATAGAAACCTAGTCCTGAGTTTCATAGGGGATGTTGAATTTCTCTAAGCGTCTGTATAATGCACCCCGACTGATGCCCAAAGACCTGGATACCTTGCTGATGTTTTTTTTGTGATGTTCCATTGCTTTCACTATCATGGATTTTTCCATTTGATCCAGCGTGATGCTCCCAACCGCAGGCATTGCTTTCATTATATTACTGCCCGGAGCCTGCATTTGAATCGTAAAATCATCCACATCCAACTGGTCATGAGGGGTAACCAAAACCGTTCTTTCCACCAGGTTCTTAAGTTCACGGATGTTTCCGGTGAGCGGCAATTCTTTGATCCATTTTAAAGCTTTTCGTTTAATAGTCAAATTCTCCCGCTGATAGATTTTTCTCAGATTTTGGATGAAGAATTCTACCAGTAGTGGTATATCGTCAGGTCGCTCCCGTAAGGGAGGAAGTTTAACAGCGATGAGGTTGATGCGATAGTAAAGATCCTCCCTGAATTTACCTTCATCTACCATGGCCTGAAGATTGCGATTTGTAGCGCAGATAACCCTTATATCTACGGTTTTGGAGCGACTGTCTCCTAAAACTTCAAAAGTTCTGTCCTGCAATACTCTGAGCAATTTTACCTGACTATTCAGGTCCAGGTCGCCAATTTCATCAAGAAAGATAGTGCCCTTGTTTGCTAATTCGAACCTTCCCACCCGATCACTTTTGGCATCAGTAAATGCACCTCTTTTATGCCCAAACATTTCGCTCTCGAAGAGGGAGGCCGAAATTCCGCCAAGATTTACTTTTATGAAAGGCTTGTTTTTTCTCAGGCTGTTTTGGTGGATGGCTTCAGCAATTAATTCTTTCCCTGTTCCACTTTCTCCCTGAATGAGCACCGAAGCATCTGTGGCGCTGATTCTCCCTATCGTTTCCAGAATAGACATCAACTGAGGAGATTCCCCTACAATATTCTCCAGGCGGTACTTTCGATTCAATGTATCTCTATCAGGAGATGTGTTTGTTGTCTGCTGCGCTTGCGAAAGATTCAGGGCCGTTTTAACAGACTGGAGCAGGAAATTGTTGTCCCATGGTTTATTAATAAAATCGGCCGCTCCGAGTTTCAT
>CAMPJM010000327.1 GCA_946886805.1 uncultured Flammeovirgaceae bacterium
AACATATGTAACATTAATAATTCTCTTGTCAAATTACATATCCAATAAATTATATTATATTCCGATTTAATGAATATTTGATTAGTTTGCTCACAATTACAAGCTAAGTATATACATATTTTTAGCACATTCAAAATAATGGCCTTTATAATTGGTGAATGCGTAAGAATTAAATGGAAATAGTTTAAGAGATGTTGTTCTCACCTATTAAAATGCCATCAAAATTATATTTACATGAGTAAAAGCATTAGGAAAATTTTAGTAGCTAACCGCGGCGAAATAGCGCTGAGGGTTATTCGTTCAGCAAAAGAATTAGGGATCAAAACGATTGCTATTTATAGTGAGGCCGACAGAAATGCACTCCATGTGAGGCATGCAGATGAAGCCTATTGCATTGGACCACCTCCTTCATCAGAATCATACCTTCTTGGAGAAAAAATAATTGAAGTAGCGAAACTGTTAAATGCGGACGCAATTCACCCCGGTTACGGCTTCTTGTCTGAAAATGCTAATTTTTCAAGAAAGGTCAGCGAAGCAGGCTTAGTCTTTATTGGCCCTTCGCCAGATTCAATTGAAGTAATGGGAAGCAAATTGGCAGCAAAAAAAGCTGTTTCTAAATATAACATCCCCATGGTTCCGGGTACCGATCAGGCTATTGATGATCTTTTGGAAGCAAAAGAAATGGCAAAGAAAGTTGGATACCCCATATTAATTAAAGCCAGTGCGGGAGGCGGAGGCAAAGGCATGAGGGTTGTGGAAGAGGAGAAGGATTTTGAAGCGCAAATGTCAAGGGCAGTATCGGAAGCAAAATCTGCTTTTGGGGACGGGGCAGTTTTTATAGAAAAATACATTACCTCCCCCCGCCATATTGAAATACAAATTCTGGGCGACCAGAGCGGAAACATTCTATACTTATTCGAAAGGGAATGTTCTATTCAACGAAGGCACCAAAAAGTGATAGAAGAAGCACCTTCAGCAATAGTCTCTCCTGAGATGCGGAGAAAAATGGGAGAGGCTGCCGTAAAAGTAGCCCGCGCCTGTAATTATTATGGCGCCGGCACGGTAGAATTTATCGTGGACGAGAACCTTGATTTTTTCTTTTTAGAAATGAATACCCGGCTACAGGTGGAGCATCCGGTAACGGAGCAGATAACAGGGATAGACCTGGTAAAACAGCAAATATTTATTGCCGAAGGTAAATCTATAGCATTTAAACAAGAAGACTTGAAGATTAATGGCCATGCCATAGAAGTAAGGGTTTATGCAGAGGATCCAAAAAATAACTTCCTTCCAGATATAGGTAGGTTAAATACTTATAGGCGCCCCCAAGGGCCGGGAATTAGAGTAGATGATGGTTTTGAGGAAGGTATGGAGATACCCATTTATTATGATCCAATGATTGCCAAACTTATTGCTCATGGCACTTCGCGGTCAGAGGCAATAAGCAGGATGTTAAGAGCAATAGACGAATACACCATCTCGGGGATTGAAACAACATTGGACTTTTGTCGTTTCGTGTTACAACATGAAGCTTTTACCTCAGGTTCTTTTGACACGAAATTCGTTGAAAAACATTTTAATCCGGAAAAGCTTTCTCAAAGCACTCGGGAAGAAGAAATCTTAGCAGCGGTTTTGGCCTCTCATCTTTTTATGGACCATAAAATCAATAAGGTCTCAAATGGAAAGGCCTCAAATGGGGAACACCTCACTAAGAGCAACTGGAAAAAAAACAGGACATAAAGAGAGCGTACATACTATGGCGGAAATAAGACCTTTTAGGGCATGGCGATATAACGAGCAATTATCAAAAGAAATTGAAGCCCTCACCTCTCCTCTTTTTGATGTTGTTTCAGAAAAACAAAGGGACAAATTATATCAGAATCCATTAAATAGTATTCATATTTCTGTTCCATTGGGAAACAACCCCGCCCTTAAAGCTAAAGAGATATTACACCATTGGAAAACGGAAGGTATAATTGTTCAGGATCCTTTGCCGGGAATTTATGTTTATTATCAATATTTTACACTTCCCGGTAGCAAAAAGGAGTTTTGCAGAAAAGGCTTCATTTGTTTTATCAAGGCTTATGATTGGGAAGAAAAGGTTTTACTGAGACATGAAAACACCATTCCCAAAGCTGTAAACGATCGAACAGAGCTGTTGGACACCACTCAATTAAATGCCAGTCCCACGCATGGCTTATATTCCGATCCTCAATTTGAACTGGAAGCTTATATGGACGAAAGCATGAAATTTCCTATATATGAAACCGAGGATTACCAGGGAGTCAGGGATGTTTTAAGTGTGATACATGATGCGAAAACCATAAGGAAGTTCATGTCTTTTATAGACGCTAAACAAATAATTTTAGCGGATGGACATCACCGATATACTGGCTCCTTGTCTTACAGAAAAAGTCAAATGGCGGCAAATCCTGGCAATTCGGGCAATGAAGGTTTCCATTATCACATGATGTTTTTAACAAATATGGAGTCAGATGACCTCAGAATCCTTCCTACCCATAGACTTATCGCCGGCCTCCAGAATTTTGATTCTTCCGAATTACTTGACAAGCTAAGTAATTATTTTACTGTTAAAGAAGTTGAAAATGAAGATGATATTAATGAAATAATTCTTGGAAAAAAATGGGCATTCGGCCTTATTTTTCAAGACAGGGCTTATAAAGTAAGGTTAATTCCTGAGGTTTTAACAAAAATGCATTGGAATTTCCCTGATGAAATAAAAAAGCTTGACTTAACCATCATGCATTATTTTATTATCGAAAAATGCCTTGGCATTCCCGGCGCGCAACAAAGAACATCTGAGCATATTTCTTATGAACGTAATTTCATTGATTGCCTAACTAAGGTCAAGGATGGAAATGCCCAACTTGCATTAATTACGCAGGAAATCTCTATGGAGGAAGTAAAAAAAGTTTGTTTTAGTGGCTATACACTTCCTCAGAAATCAACCTATTTTTACCCAAAAGTTATCACTGGTTTTTTATTTGGATCAATTAAACATGATGAATTTTCCCCTCTCCCTTACGCTTGCTTCTAAATCTCCGCGAAGGCACTATTTGTTAAAAGAAGCTGGATTTGAACACAAGATTGTATCCATTGATGTAGAGGAAACATATCCCGAAAATTTAAAACCGGAGGCTGTTCCCCGCTATCTGGCAGTTAAGAAAGCATTGGCTTACAAACCACAACTGTCGGATAATGAGCTGGTAATTACAGCAGATACGATCGTAATTCTTCACGAGAAGATACTGGGTAAACCTGTGGATAAAGATCATGCAAAACACCTTTTAAGCATCCTTAGTGGGCAAACTCATATGGTTGTAACGGGGGTATGTTTGGCAAGTAAAAAAAAGCAAATAGATTTTGATGACACCACACTGGTAACATTTAAGATGCTGTCCGATGAGGAGATCGATTATTATATCGATAATTACAATACACTTGACAAGGCAGGCGCATATGGGGCACAGGAATGGATGGGAATGATTGCAATAAAAAAAATTGAAGGATCTTATTTTAATGTAATGGGCTTGCCCGTACATCTATTATATGAAAAGCTAAAGGACTTTTAGCAAGCAGTAAGGGAGCATACTCGGTTATCAGTTTTAAAAACTAAAAGGTGCTACTCTATAAGAGTGGCACCTTTTCAATTGAAAGAATGGACGAAACTAAAACTATCTATTCTTCGCCTTGTTCCTGACCCTCCATTACTTCTACAAGGTCTCCATCTTTCAAAGTTTTAGACACTACCAGGAACGGGCCGCTGACCACTACTTCCCCTCCTTCTAATCCACTTAAAATTTCTATGTTGTCATAGTCACTAATACCCGTGGTCACCACCGTAAGTGTAGCAACATTACCTTTTTTGACAAAAACTACCTCCTTCATCTCTTCTTCCGATTCGGGAGCTTTATTTGCAGCACCTTCACCTTCACCTTCACCTTCTGCTTCAGACGCAGCTTTGTTTTCTTTATCTTCTGGACTAACCGCCTTTTTAGGATTTCTGGTGGTGACAGCAGCGAGCGGAACTGATAATACATTCTCCTTTTTATTGGTAATAATATCAACACTGGCAGTCATTCCAGGCCTAAAAGGAGCTGAATATTTTCTGTTCTCCCTGACGAGATCTTCATATGATTCGTTTAAAATCCTTATTCTGACTTCAAACTCAGTAACAGCATCCTGAGTTAACTTTTCATTTGCTGTATTGGCAATCTGAGTAACAACGCCTTTAAATTCTTTGTCGGTGTGTGAATAGGCATCAACATCAATAATTGCTGTATCCCCAATTGCTACCCTGATGATGTCATTTTCATTCACATCTACTCGCACCTCCATCCGGTTCAAATCAGCAATCCGCAGCATTTCTGTTCCGGCCATCTGAGAGGTTCCTACCACCCTTTCCCCTTGTTCAACGCTCAGCTTGGAAATAGTTCCTCCCATTGGTGCGTAAACATTGGTAAGTGACAAGTTTTCTTCAGCTTCGTTAACGGAAGCCCTGGAACTTTGCACTCTGTAATATGCCGCCTGTACATTTTGTTCTGCTGCTTTAAGGTCCTGCTGGGCGGTTATATAGTCGGCTTTGGCAAGTTCAAAATCCGCAGTAGAGATCACCTTTTGCTCTAATAATTGCTGATTTCTGTTAAATTCTGCCTCAGCCTGAACAAACCTTGCTTCTGCGGAAGAAAGCTGTGCTTTGGTTTGCGCAAGATTAGCCTGTTCCTGATTCATGTTAGCTCTTACACGAGCCAGAGCAGACTGGAAATTATCCGGTCTGATTTTTAACAGAAGTTGGCCTGGCTTAACAGAATCGCCTTCATTGATATTTAATTCGATAATTTCACCAGGAACGTCAGGGCTTATAACCACTTCTATTTCCGGTTGGATATCACCTGAGGCACTTACTTTTTCTATAATTGTGGTTTTTTTCGCTTCATCTACATTTACCTTTAAGGCATCAGGCTTTCCAATCCAGCCAGCCGATTTACCTATTATTACAACAACGATAAGAAGGACTACAATACCCCCCAGAATATATAAAAGCTTGTTTGATTTCTTTTTTGCCATAATTTAAAAGGAAATAGATTTGCCCTGGTAAAAATCTAAAATTTTTGTTTGAAAAATGTACTGGTATTTTGATTGAATAAAGTCTGATTCTGCAACATTTAAGTTGGTTTTTGCTAAATTATAGTCAAGCGAATTTAAAGCACCAAGGTTAAATCTTTGCTCGTTTACCCTAAAAGCTTCCTGCAAAGC